>JBDHQG010000392.1:0-4718 GCA_039806925.1 Limisphaerales bacterium | reverse complement strand
GCGGTGCCGCCATAGTGAACGAAGACCGGCAGCGCCGTGTTGGTCGGGCCCGTGCGGGAAATGGTGAACACGCCCCGGAAGGCCAGCCGGCGGTAGGGATGGGATGTCTCCTCCGCGATCCGCCCGGTCGCCTCGATGCTGACCGTGGGCTCAATCGCGATTTGGTGATCGCGAATGACGACGCGCGCCTCGCTGTTTGAAGGATCAATTCGGTACAGGCCGATCGGTCCCATGCTCGGATCCGGCAGGAGCCGCACGACGACAAACTCGTCTCCCTCGAACAGCTGGTCGTAGCTGGCATCGACAAACAAGTCAGCCGTCTCCGAGCCCGCCGGGAAGTGGACGGCCTCGGGAAGCTTTGCGATATCGATCCCATTGCCGGCGGTGCCTTCAATGCTGATGAACACCGACAAATCCCGCGACAAATCACCGCCCGCCCGGGTCACCCGCACCACTCCGGGCGGGGGCGGCGCGGCATCGCATATCGCCGGATCACAGAACGGCTCACGCGTCTCGGCCTGCACGGCCTTCACCGACACGGTGGGCACGGACGGTAGAAGGATGATTCCCTGCCCGCGCGCGGACAGCCCGCCCGCCATGCCAGCGATGAGGGCGCAGAAGATTGTGACGAGAAACCGGTGGAAGGGGAGTCGGGCGACATTCATAACGACATTGCATTCGCATTCGTTCACGAAGCCCCGCAGTTCGCCGTGAACAGAGGGCTGTTCCCGGCGACGACACTGCGGAGTGTTGTATCCCATTAAGCCCCGGCGACCGGAATCTTCAACCCTCTTTTTGCGGATAACCGGCCCTCAATGGACGCGGTGCCGGATGGTCACGGGCCTTTAATTCCAATGAAGAGGATGATGAGATCGATGATGAAAAGCAGCACGATGGTGGACTCGAGGATCAGCATCCAGCGGTTGTTCTGATCGTGCTTCAAAATCTCATAGAGCTCGTCGAGCGTCTTGAGCTTCTCCTCCACCGCGTGGTGCCAGTCCGGCAGGTGGAAGCGCGCCGCGATGTTTTCGTAAACGCGCGCCAGATGCCAGTCACCGAAGAACTTGGTGATGTTCATCAGCTCGTCGCTCACCCGGGCCATGTCGATTCGGATCTCCCGCAGGTCGCGCAGGACATGCGCGCGCGTGCGAAAGTTGCGACGGTTCAGATCGCGATACGAGCGATCCAGCGCATCATCGAGCAGCCGATCATACGCCTCCAGCTCCGCGAGCTGCAGATTCGCGAGCTCCATCACGTAGAGGGTCTCGTCGAAATCCGCCCGGTCATCGACGAGCAACGCCGCGTCCCAATCGATCACCACAAGATCGTTTTGATAGTAGCTGAGGTAACGCCCCGTTGACTCATCCGCCTCCTGCTTCGAGAGCAGCGCCACGTCGCTCTCCTGGGTCAGCAGCGCGGCCACCTGGCGGCGGTGCGCCTGGAGCCATTGCTCGGAGCTCACGGGCTGGCCATCGAGATTCACCATCGGCGCATCGAGACAAAACACCGTGTAAGCCTCCTCGTCGACGAGATGAGGGTTCGGCCTCACCGAGTACGGCATGAGTTCCTTGTGCAACGCCTCCGCCAGCAGGCGCACGTCGAGGTTGAGCGAGCCCGTGTCGAAATGCAGGTCGTGAAACGCCACCAGATCCTCCAGTCGATCCACCGCAACGGGAACGCGCACGGTGATGCTCACGGCGCCGACCGGGAGGAGCTTCACGACGCGCTCCAGCTTCACCGGACCGAACGGCCCCACGCGCTCCATCGGAGGCAGGCGAATCATCTGCGGCTTGTAAAAGAAATGGTGCCGCGGATGCCGTCGGCTGGAATCAAACGTGAACGGCACCACCTTCTGACCGAGCAGCTCAGGCACCGGCTCGCGATTCAAATCATACGCCACGTCGTAAGCATAGACGTAGACAACCTCACCGGTGTAACGGCGCCGGGACAACGCCTCCGCCACGGGCTTCACATGTGGTTTTTGCACGTTGGTTTCCATAATGGTTGCCCAAGGTTATCCCCGGAATTCGAGGCTGTCCATGCGCGGCCTACCCCCAAGGGCGAGTCTCGCCCCGCCTTTCCCGGCGCGCGTGTTATTTGGGCAACACATCCTCAACTGCGCCATGGCCTGGCCCTGTCGACCTGCCACCTCATCAAGTCCCTGGCTTCCAATGGACTTTTGCAATAACCGGGACGTCTCTGAAACCGTGCGAAATCAGTCATGCTTTGGCGGCAATCGCTTCATTTCGGACAACGCGGCGCGTATCTCCCCGGCCTCTCGAAACACCCGCCAACGGTCCCGCGCGAGCCCGCGAAAAATTCGGCGGTGCCGTTCGGAGTCCTCGGTTTCACCCGTTACATCGCGAATCAGAATGAGCAGAACTTGTTCAGGATAACGTCGCATCAGCGTTGCGTAAACCTCCGGATCTTGCTCTCCCGAATCACCAACCAGCACGAATTGTCGCCCGGGAAATCTGCGGAGAATCGGTTCGATGACGCTCAGCTTGTAGCTCTGCGGCGACGCCAGCAAATCCAGCGCGGTGCGATCCTTGAGCCGAAATTCCTTCAAGTGGAACGTGCCCGCAGGAAACGCGTTGCTTCGGATGAATTCGCTCAGGGGCAGGTATAATTGCCAGGGGCTGGCGGACACGTAGTGAAACACGGCATTCTGCTGCCTGGCCCAGCCGCGATAGGTGTCCGCCATGCCCGCCACCGGCGCAAATGGTCGACAGAACGTGTTTCTCAGCAGCGCGTCGTGGTCCCGCACTTCGCTGACCTTGATCGTGTCATCGATGTCCGACACCACCGACAATCCTCGCGCCGTCACCAGATGCACCTCGCCGTCCACCATCCGACCGCCACTGTCCTCCAATCGCAACGGCAGATGAATTTCCTGCGAGCTCGCCATTCGCGCCGCCGCGATCTGATTGGAACCTAAAAACTGCCTGCTCGCGAACCGGCCGTTGGCTCCGGAACGGCCCAGCTTCCACGATTGCCGTCCCCACTGCACGCGAATCGCCTTCCATCGCTCGTTGTCCACGAGGAACAGCCGGCTGCGTTCCTGGAAGATTTTCTCTTCGGCATCCGTCATCTCCACGCCGCCGAGTCCCAGCAGCCCGCGAAGGGCGAACGTCGTCACGCCACGGGATTCGGCCTCGAAGATCGAACCCTGCCACTCCACTTCCCAACCGCCGGGCACACTCCGCGCCATCGCCGGATACAGGAGCACCGTTTCATCCGCGCTGATGGCCGCGCGAAGACGCTGCCCGGAAAGAAACAGCACCACAGCCATCGCCATCCACAGCCAGCCCGCCCGGCGCTGGAGAATATCGCGAGTCATGCTGGTTCCTCCGGGGTGAATGTCTATTTGCTTCCGGCTCGCTGGAGCACTTCGCGGCAAACCGCCGGCGCCGCCTGCGGACGCCCCAGCCGTCGCGCTTCCCCTGCCATCGTCGCGAGCTTTGGTGAGCTCAATAATTTCTCCAGCCGGAACGGCAGATCCTCCACGCGATTCACCTTCGCCGCCGCGCCGTGCTCCAGCAGGAAATCACTGTTCGCCGCCTCCTGCCCGGGGATGGGATCGATCACAAACATCGGCCGCCCCATCGCCAGCGCCTCGGAGCTCGTCAATCCACCCGGCTTGCTCAACACCAGATCCGACACCGCCATCAGCTCGTGCATGTTCGTCGCGAAGCCCAGCACATGCGTGGGATGCCTGCGCTCCGCCACCGCCAGCTCGCGGCGCAGCTCCTCGTTCCGGCCGCACACCACCACGATCTGCACGGGCATGGTCACCTTGTTCAATTCGCCCAGAATCTTCGCCACCGGCCCCATGCCGAAGCCGCCGCTCAGCACCAACAGCACCGGCAGATCATCACGCAACCCCATCCGCTTGCGAATCCCGTCAGGATCAATCGTCGCCGAGAACTTCGCCGCGATGGGAGTGCCCGTCGCCACCACCGCTCCCGGCTCCGCCCCGCGCGCGACCAGCCTCGCCTTCGTCTCCTCCGCCGCCACGCAATACAGATTCACGCACGGCTCCATCCACAACGCGTGCGCCTCGAAATCCGTCACCACGCTCACCACCAGCGGACGAAACGCCAGCTTCGGATCGTCCTTGAGCTGCCCCATGATCTCCAGCGGCATGTAATGCGTACACAACACCACCTCGGGATCGAACCGCCTGAGATGCGACACAAACTTGTGCGTGCGATACTTGGAGATTGACCGGCGCAGCTTCGTCAATTTGCGCGCCAGCGCGGGATTGTCCGTCTTCTTGAACACCATCGCCCACAGCTCGGGCGCGTGCTCCACCACCTTCACATAGCCTTCCACGTACAGCTTCCGATACAGCTTCGGCATGAAGTCGAGCACATCCACGCGCTCGACCGTGTCGCGCGGACGCATCGTCCGCCAGGCTTCCTCCAGCGCCGCCGCCGCCTGCAAATGACCCGCGCCTGCCGTCACCGTTGCAATGAGCACGCGCATGATTTCAAGAAAGGGTTGGAATCTTCACCGCGCGAGAAAACCGGATTCCCCTGCCCCACGCAAGCCCGCGTGCTGCGCGTGTCAGTTCGCGGGCAAAGTCACCCACCAATTCGCGGGTTAAAATCACCCGCCCTTTGAGGTGAGTCGTTGCCCTGGAGGTTCCCGGTTGGGGAACTCTCCGGGCGATGAATCAACTCAAAGTGAACCAACAACAGTCCATCATCGCCCTG
>JBDHQG010000391.1:0-4722 GCA_039806925.1 Limisphaerales bacterium | reverse complement strand
CGGTTGAAGAGCTCGATCCATTCATGGTCATCACGCTCGATGGAGGGGTGGTACATGATTTCGTTGATGACAATGCGGCCTTCAAAAACGGCGCTGGTGTTCAACGTGTAGGTCCAGCTGCCTCCCGCGAAGGGATTCCGCGCGCCGGACAGATCGCGAATGCCCGCGGACGCCGCCCAGGCAACCGTGACGTTGCCGTTCGCGGGCTGGGCAAAGGTGAATTCATAAGGGCCGGCGCCGTGCCCGGTGACCGTTGCGGCGGGCTGGTTGTTGATGAGCAGATCGGCGGCCTCGATTCCGCTCACCGGCTCGTTGAACTGGACGCTGAGGGTGGTCAGCGCGCGGAGCATGGCGCCGGCAGCGGGATGAATCTGCGCGGTCGGCGCGAGGGCATCCGCGAGGCTGTACTGCCAGTTCGCGGCGGCCGCATACGAATCGAAGGCGCGCGGAGGATTCTCAAAATCGACAATGCCGTGGCGCGGATCCCAGGCGACAAGGACGACGCCGTCGGCAGGCTGCGCAAAGGTGAAGCTGTAGGTATTGCCGGACACGCTCAGCCCGGTGGCGGGCCGGCCGTTGATGAGGAGATCGGCTGCGTCCACCCCGCTGACGGGCTCGGTGAAAGTGACGTTGATCTGGCCCAGGCTCGCGACGTTGCCGGACGCGGGAGTCTTGCTGGCGATGGATGGCGGAGTGGAGGGAGCGACGGTGATGTTCGCAACGGAAGAGGTCGCGCGAAGGTTCAGGGCGTCCGTGGCGACGGCGTAGACGGCGTAGCTGCCAATGGGAATGTTGTTCCATGGAGCGGTGTAGGGATCGCTGGTGTCGATGCCGAGACTGGTGTTGCCGTTGAAGAACTCGACGGAAGCGAGGTTGCCATCGGGATCGGACGCCGCCGCGCGCAGCTGCAGGCTGGCGGGAGCGGTGTAGGAGGCGTTTGGACCGGGGTTGAGCAAGGCTACCGTGGGCGGGTTGTTGTCCGTGCTGCCTTCAAGCGACAGATCAAAACTGATGTCGGAGCTGTTGCGCGAGTCCTGATGAATCTCGACGGCGAGGACGTTGTTGCCGGCGCGGAGGTTGGCGGGGTTGATGGTTCCCTGGATGAGCGAATTGCCATCATCGCCCGCGTTCTGGGCAAGCGTGTCGTAGAAGATGGTCCCGCCACCAATGCCGTTGCGAAAGACCTCGGTGCCGTTCAGGTAAACGACCACGCCGTCGTCGCGGAAGACCCCCACGCGAAGGACGGCGTAGAGGGAGGGATTGGGCACGTTGAACGAGTGCCGGAAATAAGTGGTGACGTATTTGGAATTGCTCGCTCCACCGAAGCTGACGGTCGTGGTTTCGTCGCCATCACCGTAGCCAAGTTCCGCCGGGCCGCTGCTCCAGGTGGAATCATTGAACAACCGATCCGTCCAGGCCGTGCCTTGATCGGAGCCATCATCGAGATACTTCCAGACGGAACCAAACGGCACGAATGTGTCCGTCGCCCCGCGGACCATCCCGGACGTCAACAAGACAACGCCAAGCACGAACGTAGTAAGTCTGATCATAAACTATTCGAGTTAAACCACCGTGAAATGCTCCGGACTTTTGGAGTGGCCCTTGCCGGACTTCCCCGCCGACATCGGTTCGACGTCAAGCGACGTACGCGCCTGAACCGGACAGCGGCAGGACACCGCGAACAAAGAACGGCATGTTCGCAAACGACAGAACGACATACGTTAACGGCGCATGGAAATCAGGAGCCCGATGTTGCCTCAGCAATAGCCTGTCATTCAAGCACGTTATTGGCGAATCCGGCAACACCCGCGGGCGCACCAGCCCATCCTGGCACCAGCCCCAAAGGAGCGATCCACGACTGAGCCGGAACGATGCAGTTGGAATGGGGAGCGCGCCCGCCCCGGGCGCAGCGGGCCGCGCCCTCGCGGCCCGCATCGAGCGCGCACGACGTGCAAACGGTTTGGTGCGTGGCGGCGCGTTCGAGTTCGGCGCGAGGGCGCGCCGAACCACAGCCGGGGCGGCTGTGCTCCCCCTCGTTCAAGTGCATCGTTCCGGCTGAAGTTTCCTCCCGTTCTCCAGCCCAAAGTTGCTAAACGGGTCTTAGATTCCGCCGATACCGATGCGGGCTTGGGCGGGAAAAAATCGGGCAAGAGAAAGCGATGGTGCCGGGCAACCCGCCTGAGTCGGGCCGGCACAGCTAGATGCATGTTGTCTGACTGCAAACAAAGTTCTGCTGCGCGGCGTTTGATTCGTCGCCCCGGCCTCCAGGCGGCGGCGATGGCATTGTTTTTCTTTTTGTGCGCCGTCGGGAGCGAATGGAATTCCTATCTCACCGCGCGCCAGGTCCTGCGCCAGACCGTTGATCAGGAGCTTCTCTCCGTCGCACGGCTCGCCGCACAACGTCTCGACGTGCGCCTGCACGCCACGCTCACTCAGGCCGGCCAGCAGAACGGGCCTGTTTACCTCGCGGTGATCGCGCCGTTTCGCGAAATGCTGAAGGTTTGCCCCGACATCAAATACATCTACACCGTGCGCGCCAGCCCTGAAGGGCCACGCTTCGCCGTGGATGCCGCCGAACCGCTCGACCTCGACCATGACGGCGTCATCGATCAAGCGACCTTGAACGAGCTTTACCGCAATCCCGATGAAGCGATGATCGAGGCGCTTTCCAAAAAGGTTGCAGCTGTCTTGAAGGAGCCCGCCCTCGACAAATGGGGCACCTTCATCTCGTCCTACGTGCCGGTGTTCAACGCCGCCGGCGAAATGGAATGCATTGTCGGCGTGGACATGACCGCCGGACATTACCTCGCCAAGGTGAATCAAATGCAGGCGCCCCTGCGCGTCGGCCTGGCGGGCGCCCTGATTGGCAGCCTGCTGATTGGCTTCCTAATTTTTTGGGTCCAAAACGCCCGCCACCGCTCGCGCGCCGCCCTTGAATTGAAAGAAGCCCGCTTCCGGCAGTTTTTCGAGCTCGGCCTGATGGGCATGGCCATCACCTCGCCGGCCAAGGGCTGGATCGAGGTCAACCAGAGCCTGTGCGACATCTTCAGGCTCAGCCGCGCCCAGCTCTTGAAGACGACCTGGGCGGAACTCACCCACCCGGATGATTTGCCCGCCGATTTCGCCAACTTCGATCGGGTGCTCCGCGGCGAGGTGGACGGATACTTCATGGAGAAGCGCTTCATCCGCGGCGACAAGACCGTCTTCCCCGCGGAAATGTCGGCGCGTTGCGTGCGCCGGCAGGATGGCTCCATTGATCACTTTGTGGCGCTCGTGTCCGACATCACCGAACGCAAACACGCCGAGCTCCGCCTTCGCGACGCCCTCCGCCAGAGCGAATCCGTGCTCTGGACCATCTCCAGCGTGGCCGGAAATCCCGCCCTCGCCCGGGGGGATGTCCCCGCGCTGGCCCGCTCCATCACCGAACTCGCCGCCGAAACCATCGGCGTGGATCGCGTCAGCGTGTGGCTCTATGAGGATTCGTCCGAGCAACTCCGCTGCCTCGACCTTTTCGAGCAAAACCATCGCAGCCACTCCTCCAGCCTGATCCTGCGCAAGCGGGACTTCGGCCCGGAATTCGAGGTGATGGAACGCGCCAAGTTCATCGACGCCCACGACGCCCTCAACGACCCCAGGACTTTGGGCTACGTGGACAGTTATCTGCGCCCGTTCGGAATCAAGTCGATGCTCGACGTTGTCATCCGCACCTCCGGTCGCATCCGCGGGCTGATTTGCCTGGAACACGTCCAGGACAAACGCCGCTGGGAACCGCACGAGATCGCCTTCGCCTGCCAGCTGGCGGACCAGATCGGCATCGCCATCTTGAACAGCGAGCAGCGCCAGGCCTCGGAAGAACTGGTGCGCGCCCGCGACGCCGCGCAGGCCGCCAGCCGCGCCAAGAGCGAGTTCCTCGCCACGATGAGCCACGAAATCCGCACGCCGATGAACGGCGTCATCGGGTTCACCGACCTCCTCCTCTCCACACCGCTCAGCCCCGAGCAGCAGGCGTTCACCACCACCATCAAGGACTCCGCCGACTGCCTGCTGACACTCATCGACGACATCCTCGACTTCTCCAAAATCGAGGCCGGCAAGCTCACCCTGGAACATGCGCCGTTCGACGCGCGCGAGGTGACCGTTCAAGTGCTCGAACTGCTCTCCGCCCAAGCGAACAAGATGGACATCGAACTCATTTTCGACTGGGACGAGCAGGCCCCCGCCGGGTGGATTGGCGACATCGACCGCTTCCGCCAGGTGCTTCTCAACCTCGTGGGCAACGCCATCAAATTCACGCTCAAAGGCCACGTGCTGGTCCGCTCCCGCCGCCTCGATCATGCCAGTGTCAAAATCGAGGTCATCGACACCGGAATCGGCATCCCGCCGGACCTGCAATCACAGCTGTTCAACAAGTTCACGCAGGCAGACTCGTCAAACTCGCGCAAATTCGGAGGCACCGGCCTCGGCCTCGCCATCAGCAAGCAACTCGTCGAACTCGCGGGCGGAACAATTGGCGTCCACAGCGAACCCGGAAACGGATCCAGCTTCTGGTTCACCCATCCGCTGCCGTCCGGCCCGGGCGGCTCCCTCCGGGCTGCCGCCTCCCCGTTCGCCAACCGCGCCCGCGTTCTGCTGCTCGAACCCAACCCGGCGCGCCGCGAGATTCTGGAACGCCAGCTTGCAGCCTGGAACGCCCGGTGCCAGCACGCGGGCTCACCGGAAGCC
>JBDHQG010000390.1:0-4753 GCA_039806925.1 Limisphaerales bacterium | reverse complement strand
GGATGGCTCGCTGAGTCAAACCGTTTGGTGTTCGCGTTGGAGAACTTCAGGACAGGCTGGAAGCGCTGTCCTACCGGGCCGATCCGTCACTGGATCGAAAATCCTACTGCATCGTTCCGGCGCAGCAGCCAGCGCAATGGCGCGCAACGCGGGTGAAAGTCCCGCCGGTCGAATTGGACGGTTCACGACCGACAGCCCCATGCCTGTCCCGCCGCGAGGCCGGGAGGGGAAAGCAGTTGGGGTACTGAACCGACAGGCTGTAATGAAGATGAACCACATCCGATGAGCCCCGATAATGCAAATCCCGGAGCCAGCCGAGCCCCTGCCGGAATGGGCGAAGGCCGACGACTTCCTGCTGGACAACCGTCAGCACAGGAAGCCTCCGGCGGGGTCAGCGTGGATAGCATGTCGGGAAGTGCGCGCCGTGAAGGCTGGGAGGTCTGCGGTCGTGAGGCAACTCAACCTTCCGTTCAAGCCGGTGCCACCGGTGAGACGGGAGTGGCGACCGCAGAAGTCGGAGTCCTCCGTAGTATCGTGGATTTGTGGACGTTGGACGCGGACGGCCGCGCCCAACTCCGCGAGTCTGCGAGAAGGGAGGGCACTTGTTCTGATGCGTGCAAGCGGGGTGAAGGACGGGGAGATGGCCCGCGAGGGATACAAACTCCCGAGAAAGTTCGGAAGCTCCAAATCGCGCTCTATCGCAAAGCCAAGGCCGACCCGAAGTGGCGGTTTTGGAGTCTCTACGGAGAGTTGTATCGACCGGACCTGCTGGAGCACGCGCTCCGGTTGGTGGCCCGCAACGGCGGTGTGCCCGGAGTGGATGGTCAGACCATCGGCTCGATCACGGCGACACCGGACACGCAGCGGACGTGGCTCGACACGTTGCAGGAGGAACTCAAAACCAAGACGTACCGGCCCCGTCCGGTGCGGCGGGTTTACATACCCAAAAGCAACGGCGGGCAACGACCGTTGGGCATTCCCACAGTGAAGGATCGAGTGGCGCAGATGGCGGCGTATCTGGTGCTGATGCCGATATTTGAGGCGGACTTTCATCCGCACAGCTTCGGCTTCCGGCCCAAACGCAACGCGCATCAAGCCCTCGACACCATCGTCCAAACGCTGCGCAGCGGACGCACCGAAGTGCTGGACGCGGACCTGTCGAAATACTTCGACACGATCCCGCACCGGCAGTTGCTGCGAGCGGTGGCGCGGCGCGTGAGCGATGGCAGCGTGCTGCGACTCCTCAAACAATGGCTGCGAGCACCCGTGGTGGAAGAAGACAAGAATGGCACGCGGCGAGTCCTGCCGAACAAGCAGGGCACCCCGCAAGGCGGCGTCATCTCGCCGCTGCTGGCCAACCTGTATCTGAACCCGCTGGACTGGCAGGTGAACGAACGTTGCACAGGCCGGCCCGTGCTCGTGCGCTACGCGGATGACTTCGTCATCCTGAGCTGGCCCAGGCAGGGAAAGGAACTGCGCGAGCGATTGCACCGCTGGCTCACGGCCAGAGGACTGAGCCTCAACGAAAGCAAAACCCGGATCGTGAACTTCCGCGAGGAAGCCTTTCACTTTCTGGGGTTCCAGTTGAGCTGGCGGCGCGGGCGAAGCGGGCGGAACTATCCGCACGTTGAACCCGGCGCCAAGAGCCAGCAGCACCTGCGCGAAGTCATCCGCGAAGAACTCAACCACTGGACGCACTGGCGCGGGGTCAAACCCACGGTGGAGCGGGTCAACCAAATCCTGCGCGGCTGGAGCGGGTATTATCACTACCGCAACAGCAGCCGGGTGTTTGGGAAGACCAAGTGGTGGGTGGCGACGCGGATGAAACGCTGGCTCTGGCGCAAGCACGCCTGCGCCCGCGCACTGTGGGAAGCGTATCCGGACGAGCAACTCCATGAGTTCTACGGACTGTGGCCACTGCCGGTGAAAGCCGGATGGACACCGAGTAGAACGGCCTGAAGCGATGCGACCAAACAGACCCGGAGAGCCGGACACGGGAAATCCGTATGTCCGGTTCGATGAGGGGCGAAGTGGAAAACGCGGCCCTGACCACTACGGTCAGTTCAATCCGCCTCCCTCCACTTCGCCTACTCTACTCAAATTCAGAACGCTGAATTGACAGTGATGCGGGCTGATTTAGTCTGACAGGAGTTCCATTCCGCGTGGAATCCATGATGACCGCGCCGCCATCCAATCCAGCGCAAACTCCCGACACCGGCCTGTGGCATGGCAACGGGGCTTGCGATTCGCGCGCGTTCACGGTGGTGGAATTGATGGTGGTGGTGGCCATCATCGGCATCCTCGCGTCGCTGGTGCTTCCACCGCTCGGGCGGGCGAAGTCGCGCGGGCAGTCCATCTATTGTCTGAACAACCTCCGCCAGCTCGGCCTGTCCCTCCACATGTATGCGGGCGACAACGAGGACGCGTTGCCGTACAACATGGGATCGGAGGGAACGCGAAGAACCGTCGCCGCCGGGACATTCCAGAACTGGGTCAACAACGTGATGACGTGGGAGCTGGATTCGGATAACACGAACACCGCGTTGCTGGCGAAGGGCGGCCTGGGCCCCTATCTCACCGGCGGCACGGGCATCTTCCGCTGTCCGGCGGACAACGCGTTGAGCAGCGTGCAGATCGCCGCGGGCTGGAGCGGTCGCGCGCGCAGCGTGTCCATGAACGCCATGCTGGGCAACGCCGGGGAATTCCTCGCGGGCAATGTGAACACGAACAACCCCGGATACCGGCAGTTCTTCCGGATGGCCGATGTGCCGCAGCCTTCCCAGATTTTCGCCTTCGTCGAGGAGCATCCGGACAGCATCAACGACGGCTACTTCATCAACCGGTATTATTCCTACGAGTGGATGGACCTGCCCGCGTCGTATCACAACGGCGGGGCGAACTTCGCCTTCGCGGACGGCCATTCCGAGTTTCGCGCGTGGCGCAACGCCAGCACGATGCCGCCCGCCAGGCCGGATGCGGCGCAGCTTCCGAAGCCGGTTTCCGCCGGCGAACGTGGGGACTTGTATTGGGTGCTGTCGCGAATGTCCATCCTCGCGCAGGAGCCGGGTTATCGGGCCTCGTACTGAGCCGCCGGATCAAAAATACTGCCGAAGGGCCGCTTGTCCGCCCGTCCCGGCCAGCACGTAGATTCTTCCGTTCGCGTTCCAGATCACCGTGCCGAGCTTGTTCACCTGCTGAAACTCCGGGGAAACACCGGGGCTGCCTCCCACGGATGTGGCGTCCACGACAAAGAGGAAGAGCGTGCCTTGCCGCAGCGAATCAAAGCAGACCATGGAAACTTTCTGCCCCTGCCAGCTCAACACGCCGCCGCCGCTGACGGGCAGACGCCCGAGCTTCTCGGGAAGCGTGTAGTCCGCCGGAGCATTCTTCGAGGACAGAAACGCGCGGACCTGGCTCATGTCGTTGGTGGTGATGTCCATCGTGTACTGCCGGAGGACAGCCCGGACCATTCTTCCGCGGAAGGTGTCGAGATCGTTTTTGTCCGGCGAATCCGACAGCCAGAGCCCGGCGCCAAGCAGCGCCATCAACAGCGCGGCGGCGCTCCACAGCACGGGATGCCGCCACCACGCCACGGGACGCACGAGGTTGCGCGAGGCGAGAATTTTGTCGCGCAGGCCCGATGGCACGGGGATGTCGCGCAAACCCCGGCGGGCCGCCGCCTGCAACGCCCGCTGTCGCTCCAGCCATTCGCGCAGCGCGGGATCGCGGCCGGCGAGGGACAGCGCCTCGGCGACGCGCGGATCGGATCCATCCTCGCGGCCGGGCTGGGCGAGCAGCAAAATTTCTCTGGCTTCGTGAGTGGTCACGGGGGATTGGGAAGTTGACGAGGCGACGGTCCCGGATCGGACATCATCCGCTGCAGCTGCTGGATGCCGCGCGCGATGCGAGACTTAACCGTGCCGAGGGGGACGTCCAGAATCCCGGCAATTTCGTGGTACGAATAATCTTCAAGGTAGAACAGCGCGACCGGCGCTTGAAAGGTGTCGTCCACTTGTTCCAGGGCTCGCAGCACGGCGGACCAGTCAAGAGACTCGATGGAGATCGGCGGGCCATCCGGCAGCTCGGTGGCGACGGCTTCGAGCTCGTGGTGCGGGAAGCGCGTCCGCCGGCGTCGTTTGCCGAGAAAGTCCCGGTGCAGCGTGGTGAAGAGCCAGCTCCTGGCCTTCGCGGTGTCGTTCAATTGATGGCCTTTGGTGGCCCATGTCAGAAAAGTTTCCTGCACCAGTTCGGACGCCTCGTCCTCGTCGTGACAAAGGCTCATCGCGAACCGGTAAAGCGGGGCGTGGTGCGTGTCCACCAGCCGTTCAAAATCCAGTTCGCCGCCCATTCCGTTGCCTGTTTGTGTGAGTCGCCAAAGCGGTTTCGGTTCCCGGAAATGTCACGAAATCCGGAGGCCGAGCGAAGGCAAATCTGCCGCCCGGGTCATCCCGGATTTTCCGCCGCAATTTCCCGGGAACCTTTCCGGCACCCCACGCATCCCACTTTTACAGCAGGACAGCGGTTGGGGCTGAATCCGGCTGCCAGACACAGGATGCGACCAATGCCGCAACTATCCGCAGCCGATTGTGCGAAGCTTCTGGCGTTGACGGGCGAGTTCGCCGACGTCAACGAAGCCGGCAGCCTGCCGCAACACTTTCTCCGCAGCTTGCGCGGGGTGATCCACTACGACTTCGGGGGATGCCATCTGATCGAGCCGACCCGGCACCACATCGCCGCGTGTTACGAGCCGGAA
>JBDHQG010000389.1:0-4755 GCA_039806925.1 Limisphaerales bacterium | reverse complement strand
CTGACGGCTCCGGAGATGTTAGTGTCGTTACGCAGCCATTGCAGGGAGAGCGGCGGAGCCCCTCCGATTTGGGCGACGAGATTCGCGCTTTGTCCCCTGCGCAGAGTTGCGCCGGACGGGTTCTGCAGGACGAACGGCGCGCCGGCTGCGGGGAACGCGGCGAAGTTCCGGCGCATCTCCCCGCCCACGGAGGTGAAGGCGCCGCCGGCGTACAGCGCGCCCGCGCCCGCGGTCACCGCGCGCATGGAAACCGCCGCGGAATCGTTGGCCAGCCTCACGTTCCAATCCAGCGGAAGCGCGCTTTGGGGATGGAGCGCGGCGAGCCCGGCGATTTCGCGCGAGGCGACGCTGGTGAAGGTGCCCGCCACGTAGATCGCTTCCGCCGTGGGCGCGATGTCCTGCACCGTGTCGAGCGGTGATCCGAATTCAGGGGACCAGGGAAGCAGCGCGGCGTCGGAGGCGCGCAACGCGGCGATGTGGCGGCGGGACTGGCCGGCGACGTTGGTGAAGGTGCCGCCCAGGTAGAGGGTGTCGCCCCGGCGCGTGATGACGTTCCCGATGCTGCCCGCGCCGCGGACGTCGGGGTTCCAGCCGGTCGCCGTGGGCGCGGTGGCGTTGAGCTGGGCAAACGCGCGCCGGGACTGGCTGGCCACGGTGCTGAAACTGCCGGCGGCGTAGAGCGTGGCCCCTGATTCCTCGAGCGCGAAGACCGAGCGGTTGGGCGTGGGCCTCCAGTTCATGGGCACGCCGGAGCTGATGTCCAGCGCGACGATGCCCGGCGCGAACATGCCGCTCACGGAGCTGAATCCGCCGCCGGCGAAGAGGCGATCATTCACGATGGCGAGGGACCACACGCGGCCATTGGGACCGGCGGTGTTCAGGTTCCACGGCAGGATCTCGCCGGTGGCGGCGTCGATGGCGGCGACGCGCACGCGCGGGGAATCGTTCATGGCCGAGAAGTCGCCGCCGACGTAAACGGTGTTGCTGCCGTAGATGAGGGAGAACACGGCGTTGTCCGCGCCCGGGTTCCAGTCGAGAACCCGGCCAGTCACCCGGTCGAGGGCCGCAATGCGTTTCCGGGTCTTGGAGTCGCGGTGCAATTCGCTGCTGACGATCACCTGGTCGCCGTTGAGCGCGAGGGTTTGAACGCGTCTGCCCGCCGTTTCGGGATTCCAGTCGAGCGCGGCTCCGAATTCGCTGTCCACGGCGGCGATTCCCGCGCGCCCGGCGCCGCCGATCGCCGAGAAATCGCCTCCCGCATAGATCACGCGCCCGGAAACGGCGAGGTGCCGGACCGTCGCATCGGGGTCCGGCGCCCATTCGGCGGGCAGCGCGGAATCGCGGTCGATGGCGGCGAGGTTGAAACGGGGAGCGCCGGCGGCGGAGAGGAATTGTCCGCCGATGAAGACGGTGCGGCCCTGGACCGCGAGGTCGAGGACTTCGCCTTCGCTGGTGCCCGGGTTCCAGCTGGTGGCGATTCCTGTCGCGAGGTCGAGCGCCGCGAGGTTGCGCCGTTCAGCGCCGCCGACGTTCGCGAAACGGCCGCCGACGAAGAGCCTGTTCCCCGAGATTTTGAGGACGGCGACGAAGTTCCCGGGATCAAACCCGGCATCGGGCTGCGGGACAAGTTTGCCGGTCGCCAGGTTGAAGGTCGCGATCAAGCTGTGCGCCTCTCCGTTGATCTGGGTGAAAAATCCCCCCACGTAGAGGCGGCTGTCGGAGCTTTCCAGGCTCAGCACGCGGGTGCGGTTGTCGGGGGAGAGATCGCAGCAGACATCGGGATTCCACGGAAGCACGGTACCGTTGACGGCATCCACGGCGGCGAGCTTCCGTCGCGGCTGTCCGGCCACGCCCGTGAAATCGCCTCCCAGGTAGAGCGCTCCGCCGGCGAGCTTCAACGCGTAAACCGGCCCGTCGGTCTCCGGTCGCCAGCCGGGATCGATTGTATTGTCCGCCAACAAATGGACGAGGTTCGTTCGCAAGGCGTCATTCACCCGGTGGAAACGCCCGCCGAGGAACCAGCCGCCGCCGCCGTCCGGTATCGCGCAATGGACCAGCCCGAGAATGGTGGGAAAGGAAAGATCTGCCCGGCCATTCACCGCATTCACCATCGCGGTGGTCGGGAGATTGGGGGAAAGCGAGGTGAACTCGCCGCCGAGGTAGATGATGCCGTTGGTTTCCAGAATGGAATGCACCACCCCGTCGGGCACCCAAAAATCGGTGCGCGGCCGTTCCGCCGGAAGGAATTGTCCCCCGGCCACGACCGGGAAAAGCAGGAGCAAGGCGAGGCAAGTGCCCAGCCTGTTCGACCCGAATATGCCGGCCAGTAGTTTCAACAAATACGACTCAAACTCATGGCCGACTCCTTCAGCCCAAGGATGCCTCAACATGAAGTCCGCCCGTTCCGGGAAACAGTTCGAGGTAGGATAGTATTGGCAAAACACAAACCCGAAAACAATTGTAAACACGGGGTTTCCCCGCTGCGACCGGCCCCTCAAGCATCCCTGCCGGGCCATGCTAATCAACGCCGTTGCCCCGTTTTGGTCAACGAAGGGTAAAACAATTCGGGGCGTTCCTTGAATTGCCTTCGACGCTCCCAAGTCCCTATCTTGTTGGCCTTGGCGACGGCTTCGATGGCTGTCCTCTGTCCGCACCATGAACATGCGATTCTATTTCTTCGCCCTGGCGTTATGCGCCTCGACGGCCGCGGCCACCGCCGCCGCTCCCACGGCCGCCGCCGATTTCAACCGCGACATCCGCCCTCTCTTCGCCAAACACTGCACCGCCTGCCACGGCGGCGTGAAGGCGGCGGGCAAGCTCTCCCTCGTCTATCGCGACAAGGCGCTGGCTCCGGCGAAGTCCGGGGAAATGCCCATCATCCCCGGCGACCCGGAAAAATCTGAGATCATCCGCCGCGTCACCTCAAAGGATTCCGATGAAGTGATGCCGCGGCCCGACCACGGCCCGCGCCTGAGCGACAAGGAAGTCGCCACCCTGCGCCAATGGATCAAGGAAGGCGCGAAGTGGAGCGAACACTGGTCGTTCGTCCCGCCCACGGAACCAGCGAAGCCGGCGCTCAAGAACAAATCGTGGCCCAAGACCGTCGCCGACCAGTTCATTCTCGCGCCGATCGAAGCCGAAGGATTGAAGCCCTCGCCCGAGGCCACGCCCGCCGAATGGCTGCGCCGCGTATCGCTCGACCTGACCGGCCTGCCGCCGACGCCGGAGGATTACGACGCCTTCCTCCAGGACCGTCGCAAGAACGCCGCCGCCGCGAAAGCGCGCGTCGTGGACCGCCTGCTCGCCTCGCCGCAGTTCGGCGAACGCTGGGCTTCCGTGTGGCTCGATCTCGCCCGTTACTCGGACACGTTCGGCTACGAGAAGGATCCGCATCGCGACATCTGGCCGTGGCGCGACTGGGTCATCCGCGCGTTCAACGCGGACATGCCGTTTGACGAGTTCACCATCAAGCAGCTCGCCGGCGATCTGCTGCCGAACCCGACGGCAGACGACATCCTCGCCACCGCCTTCCACCGCAACACGCAGAACAACACCGAGGGCGGCACGGACGACGAGGAATACCGCACCGTGGCCGTGCTCGATCGCGTGAGCACCACCTGGACCGCCTGGAACGCGACGACCTTCGGCTGCGTGCAATGCCATTCGCATCCCTACGATCCCTATCCGCACCGCGATTACTACCGTTTCGCCGCGTTCTTCGACAACACGGAGGACTGCGATCAAAACGACGATTACCCGCGCTGGGTCTTTCCCGAGGAAACTTCCAAGCGCGCCGAAGCCGCGCGTCTCCAGCGCGAGTCACGCCGCCTGCGCGAGAAGTTGAACGACGACGCGCGCGCGGTGGCGGCGAAGGTCAACGACTGGAAGCCGCTCGTCGCGAAAGCAGTCACGGCCAGCGGCGGCACGCTCGCCATCGGCGCCAATGGCCGCATCGACGCCGGCGGCACGCTGCCCATCTCCGTGAAATACACGAACGTCGTCCCGGCCGTCGCGGGCATGACGGCGCTGAAGATCGACATCCTTCCCGACTCGGACAACCCGAAGAACGCGCCCGAGCGCGGACAAATCTTCTCGAAGCTCGCCGCCTCCATCATCGTGCCCGGCGAATCCAACCAGCCGGTGAAGCTCAAGGAAGTGATCGTCGATTACCTCGCCGGCCCGTTCGATCCGCGAAAGGTCGTCGAGGGCGGCGGCGGCCTCGGCAGCTATCCCGTGATGACCACCCCGCGCTGGGGCGTCATCGTGTTCGAGAAGCCGCTGGAAGCTGCGGAAGGCGCGTTGATGGAACTGGTGTTCGATCACGGCCTCGCCGCGAACAGCAGCGTGCAGGGCTGTCCGTTGAAACACTACGTCCTGTCGTTCTCGAAGGATGCGGCGCTGGCCGGATTCGCCACTTCCTCCGCGCGCTCGGATGCCCTGGCGGAATGGCGCGGCGTGGAGTTCGCGCTGAAGAAAATTTCGGGCACCCGCGTGCCGGTGATGATCGAGCGCACGAAAGCCGCCGCGCGCGAAACCCGCGTGTTCATCCGCGGCAATCGCCTCACGCGCGACGAGGCGGTGTTGCCGGGCATTCCGGACATCGTGCAACCGCCCAAGACGACCGACCCGATGAACCGCCTCGACATGGCGCGCTGGATCGTCAGCGACCGCAATCCGCTCGCCGCCCGCGTGCTGGCGAACCGGCTTTGGGCCGAGCTGTTCGGCCGCGGCATCGTGGAAACGCTGGAAGACTTC
>JBDHQG010000388.1:0-4759 GCA_039806925.1 Limisphaerales bacterium | reverse complement strand
AAGGCCACTAACACCATCAATTATTATACTGCTCCGGGCAGAAAACCGAATTCGCGGCCCTCGGCCTTCGTCGGGTGGGAAAAGATTGTCGGTGGCACCCGCGAGTGGGGCTTTACCTCGGGCTATAGAGGATTCCGGGGCGACTGGATGGCGCATTGGTCTTTGCAATTCGAGAATCTAAATCAGGCGGTCGTAAATGCTCGTGTAGAATCCGGCTGGATAACCCAGCAAACTATGGACGGCGCTCTTCGGATATACGGGCTTAACACCCTGGGGTTTCAGGACTACGACAGCCGGAGTCAATGGCCTGGACCTTAGTCCCGGTAGCTTATGATTTACGATTTTGGACCGTTCATGCAGTTCGTGGAGGCCAGCACGCAATACACCAATGCTGTCCTGCTGGCCATCTTGCCGTATATCGCTGATTTTGCACAAAAACTGGAATTGCGCCCGGCCTCCGAGTTCAACACCAACGCCGCCTTTCGTGTGGTGCTTATGCCGAAGGCCGGGGATATTGACGGCAAGATTTGGTTCACAAACGACCTTGCCTTCTGTTTCAGCCGCGGCCATGTCACGGAATTTTTCAGCCGCTGGGCCTATAGCAAGGAACAAAATCCAGATGCAGTCCCGCGTTACTTTGCGCCTGTACGAATGACCGAAGCGGAGGCAGTCGCGATGGCCCGTCAGGCTATTGTCAAGCTGGGCTATCCGCTCAAGTCCCTGTTTGCCGACCTTGAGCCTCAAATCACGCCGCCGGAGAAGTCCGGCACGAATGTGATTCCGTTCTACACCGTGACTTGGATCACTCCACACGGTGAAAAAGCAGCCGCCATCGAGATTAACGGAAACAAGAAGACACTGGAAAGTGTCAGATTCATGTGCCGCAACTTGGACATGCCTCCGCCTAAGTTGGAGGTTCAGCCGACACTTGTTTCCTATCATCCGTTCTATGGAACCTTCACAGGAATCAACCCGGAATATGGTTACCGCCTGCTGCCCATCGTCATCAGCGCAGTGACAAATTATGCGGAACGAATGGCGCTCGAAGTGCCGCAGCCTCTCACTACAAACCATATCAAACGGTTCTTTGTGGGTGACAACGGTGGCTGGCCGCATTCCGAACTGGAGTTGACCAACGGGATGCGTTTTCTCTATCGGAACACGAATGTCGTCGGGTATTTCGCGCCCGATGATTTTTTCAGCGTCGCCAGCGAAAGACGAAAGGGTCTTCTTGCGGAACTGGAAGGCAGATGGCGCATGACGGACAGGGAGATGATCAAACTCGCCCGTCAAACTTTGGCCCGGCTCCCCTACCGCAAAGAATTCATCCACACCCAGGCGCAGCCTGACCTGATGAAACCTCCGGGACAGTTCGCCAAGTTAATACCCCGGTGCAAGGTGGAATGGGCGCATCCCAATAGCGCGAACATGGCACAATGGAGCTACGTGGAGATCGACGCTGACAAAAGACAGGTCAAGGCCATCTATCTTGATGACAAATCGTTTCGCGACGCCAAGCCTCCCATCGACGTGCCGATCACAATAGAGGAAAAGTGACTGAGTAATTTTTGATCCGGGTGGCGGCTCGTTTCTTCAGCGGGGTTCTCCACCCCTGCCTCCTTGGCGAGCGCTGCCCGGATCATTTCCCGCCTCTCGCGCGACCAGGTTGCGCTTCCTCCCCTCCGCCCCGGCCTTGGGCTCATCCGGATTGAGCTTCCGCCGCTGCGGGCTGGCCCTCCTCCTGTCGCGGGCAGGCTTGTCCTTGTCCGGCGGAAGGCCGGGCGCGTTCCGCGCAGGCTTGTTCCTGGGCGGTTCGTACCCACGCGGTTCGTGATTCCTGCCGCGCCAAGGCGGCGCATGGCGGCGTGATCATTCCTCGTGAACGCGCTTTTCTTTTGCAGGGCTAAAGTCTTTCCGTGCCCTGACGATTCATCCCATAACCGAGTCCGACAACCGGACCGCAAGAGAAAGAAGAAACACATGGCCAAGAAAACCGTTGATTGGATGAAGAAACAACTGGACGCGATGGTCCAGCAGTTCGACCAGTTCACCCTCAAGCTCCCCGGCTACGCCGCGACCTTCGGGCTGACGACCGCGCAGACGACCGCCTCCCGCAACGATTACCTGTGGACGGCGTATGCCGTCCTGTGCGTTGCGCAATACGAGGCGCAACTGCGCAACCGCGTCTCCTGGCGGGATTACCTGCTCGACGGGCCTATCACCGCCGCTGCTGCCCCCGTGCCCGGGACCGGCGCGGATCCCGGCCCGCCGGAAGTTCCCGCCGTGGCTGATGGCGCGCTGCCGCGCTGGCGCAAGCTCGTGGAATTTCTCAAGGCGCACCCGGCCTTCACCAAGGCCATCGGCGACGACCTCGGCATCGAGGCTCCCGCCGCGCCCGCGCAGACGATGAAACCCACCATCAAATGCGCGACCGAGCCGAATGGCAAAGTGTTCCTGAACGTGCTCAAGGACGGGCATGACGCCTTCACCGTATTCTGCAAACGCGGCGCGGAAGCGCAGCCTTCGCTGCTCGGTGTTTACACCCGCAGCCGCATCGAGGATGGCCGCCCGCCGCTCGTCACCGGCCAGCCGGAGCTGCGCGAGTACACCATCCAGTATCGCGACGCCGACCAGCCCGTGGGCGAGATGAGCGACCCGTGCCGCGTGACCGTGCAGCCGTAAACTTCTGCTTCAAACAAGACGCCCGGTTGTCCTTCGAGGCATCCGGGCGTTTTCATTCCCAAAGCGGAGTCTGGTCAGCGTGTGGCCGGCGGGGATTTGAAGCGTCAGCCTGGCGACGGGCGCCTGGAGAATGTTGTAGCGAAGCTGCGTGCTGAACTTGATCACCGTGGGCGTGACCTGCGCGCTGGCGACGGTGTCCACGGTGACGAGGGACTTGCGCGCGATCTCGGTCGTCTTGCTCTGCCAGCGAAGCGCCAGTTCGCGTTCGGAGCCAAGGAAACCTTCGACACGCGAGTAGCGTGCTGCCGGCGTCCCGCCGGCGGAGTTGGGATTCGTCGGCAAGATGCCGTCGGCACGTTGATCGATCTGCGTGCCGCTCAGAAGCTGCATCTCGACGCCGGACGACGCGGCGCTGGCGGAGACGCTGGCGATGGCGGCGACGGGGCCGTTGAAGCGAACCTGATTCCACGGCTCGGCCCGGCTGATCTTGGCGACAAGCTCCAGCTTCAATTGGTAACGGCCGGGTGCCGCGCAGATCAACCGATACTGCCGCGCGCTGCTGACGATGCGCAGGCCGGCGGGAATTTCGTTCGCCAGCACCGCGACGTCGCCATCGAACAGCGTGCGCGAGATTTCATTCGTCGTCAGCGACTCGACATCGAGCGCCACGTCAAAGCGCGCCTCGCTGTCGCTGACCCGGCCGGTGTAGCGGATTTCGTGAATGAGCAGGTTGGTGAGCGCGGAAGGCGTCTTCGGCGTCGGCGTGGTGACAAGACGCGGCGGGCTGGTGCCGCGGGAGATGAGTTGTAGTCCGTTGATGACAGCGATGCCGTTCGGGCCGGGCGCGACGTCGATGAAGAGCGGCTGGCTGGCGGCGACGGGCACGTCGCGGAAGACGACGTATTGATGGCGCTCCTGCCACGGCGAGGAAGCTTTCCAGCCGTTGACGCTGGTCGGGTGAGCGGGCCGAGTTCGTTCGTGCCGCTGCGGAGATTGAAAGTGGAGTTCTGTTCGCCGGTCACATCCGGATCGGCGTGGCCGTAGAGGTAGAGATGGTAACGCCCGGCGTCGAGCCCGTGGATGGCGACGGTGATGTTGCTGCCGTTCTGCGCGAAGAGGTAGGTGTCGAACATCGCGTCGCCGCTGGCGTTGCCCCAGACGCCGGGCGCGTTGGTGAGGGCGATGGAGATTTTGGTGTCCGTGCCGTCAGACAGCTTGAGATTCTTCAGCTCGCCGTTGTGAACGAGCTTCATGCCGGGCAGGAACTTCGGCTCGTAGTGGCGGTAAAGATTCCAGAAATCGTTCGTCGCCTGACCGGTCGCCGCGAAGCCCGACTTCGCGCTGTGCGTGCCGACGCCAAAGTCGATGTTGAGGAGGGTCTGGGCGGAGAGGGAAAAAGTGAGGAGGAGGAACGCAGTGATGGTGAGCAGGAATCGAGTGAAGATGTGGCTTCGCAGGATTGGCCCGCCCTCACCCCAGCCCTCTCCCCCAGGAGAGGGGGCGCGACCGGCGCAACTGCAACAGCCAGACTCTTCGCCGCGCTCGTTGCGCAAATGAACGCGGCAAGGCGCGTAATCAACAAGGCCATCTTGAACGCGCTCCCTCTCCTGGGGGAGAGGGCCGGGGTGAGGGTGGTCCATCATCCAACTGATCGTATGAATGATGCGAGCGGATCCGTTCCATTGCGAAGCGGAGGCGAACCGTGGGCGGATGGTTTTCATGGCGGAGGCTTGGGTTAAAGATCAGAGCAGCTGGCTCAGTTCCAGGGCGCTTCAACACCGGCGGCCCGGATTCGATTCGCAACGCGCCTGCGACGGCCGGACAGCCCTTGTGCTGTTCCGTTGTTTCGACAGCGGGCCGTCCGTTGCCTCACGTTGTTTGATTGCCCGATGCGTCGCGGAGCCGGATTCATGACTCCGGGGTTAGACGTGGGGCGTGGCGAAATGCTCCCGCGCCCAAAACGAAACGCCGCTCCCGGCCCGAACCGGAAGCGGCGAAGGATTCGGAGGGATGATTAACGGAGGGAGGCTCGCTGTTTCTCGGGCGCGAAGGGCTCCTGCGACACAATCTGCTTGTG
>JBDHQG010000387.1:0-4780 GCA_039806925.1 Limisphaerales bacterium | reverse complement strand
CCACACCGCGCCACCGAGCGAATAGATGTTCAGCGGCAACCAGCCGCGCCACGCGCCGTTCGCGCCGAGCAGTTCGAGCCAGCAATTCGTGACGAGGAACGGCGGCAGCACGAGCGCGATGGCGGCAGCGAGCAGGAGGGGATTTTTCCAGCGCGATGGAAGACTGGCCAGCGTGAGCGCGACGGCGAAGCCGAGCGCGGCGGCGAGCGCGGTGGTGAGGCCGCTGACGAGCAGGCTGTTCTGGAGCAGCGGCCAGTTCATCGGGCGGCGCTCCGTTGCGAATCCCAACGGGATTCTGTCCGCCAGCCCAGGGTTGCGAGGCACGAGCTACCCTGGGAAAACGTGGCCGGGAAAATCTCAACCCCACCGGGGTTGTGGCGGAGGAACGATGCGAGGTGACGCAACCCCGTTGGGGTTGGAAGGCTCTGCTCGAAATTCCCAGGGTAGCCTCGCCGACTCGGCAACCGCTGGGCTGGCGGACGGAATCCCGTTGGGATTCTGCGGAACAGCGATGCGAAATCCTTGGACCCACGGAGTGCGCCCGTCCCGGGCGCAGCAAGGTTGAGAGGGCGAGCGATCTGGCAATGTTCCACCGCTCGGACCGGGTGGCGTTTCTGCGCCCGGGGACGGGCGCACTCCGGTCGAAGTGAAGGCAATCGCAATCTCATGTTCCCCCTCACATCACCAGCCTCGTCACTCCTCCGCGAAGAGATATTTCAGATCCTCCAGCGTGAGACTTTTGGCGAAGGTTTCCTCGCCCAGCACGTCGTCGGCGAGGGCGGCCTTGGTCTTTTGCAGGGCGCGAATCTTTTCCTCGATGCTGCTCTTCATCAGCAGGCGATAGGCGATCACCTTGTTCTTCTGCCCGATGCGGTGCGTGCGGTCGATGGCCTGGGCCTCGACGGCGGGGTTCCACCACGGGTCGAAGAGCACGACGTAGGAGGCGGCGGTGAGGTTGAGGCCGAAGCCGCCGGCCTTGAGCGAGATGAGGAAGACGGCGGCGCCTTTCGCGCTTTGAAATTCCTTCACCAGTTCGCCGCGGTCATCGGTCTCGCCGGTGAGGTAGAAGTGCGGCCAGTCGCGCGCCTTCACGGTCTCGCGCACGAGGTCGAGCAGGGTGACGAACTGCGAGAAGACGAGCACCTTGTGGCCTTCCTCCATGAGCGGTTCGAGCAGATCGACGAGGGCGTTGAGCTTGGCGCTGTCGGACTCGCGGAGCTTCGCATCGACGAGCGCGGGGTGGCAGCAGATCTGGCGCAGGCGCAGGAGCGAGGTGAGGAAGTTGAAGCGGTTTTCGTTCAAGTCCTGCTTCGTCTTCACCTTGAGCAGGAGTTGCTGGGCGCGCTTGAACTCGGCGCGGTAGAGCGTCTTTTGTTCGCCTTCGAGTTCGCAGAGCAAATCTTCCTCGATGCGGTCGGGCAGGTCTTTCGCGACCTGGTTTTTCGTGCGGCGCAGGAGGAACGGGCGCACGCGCGAGGCGAGGCGTCGTCGGGCGAGCGGGTCATCGGCGGCGTTGAACTTCTTCGTGAACTGCGAGCGGTTGCCGAGCACGCCGGGCATGGCGAAGGCGAGGATGCTCCAGAGATCGAGCAGGCGGTTCTCGATGGGCGTGCCGCTGAGGGCGAGGCGATGCTCGGCCTGCAGGGCGCGGGCGGATTGCGCGGTCTGCGAGTCGGGGTTCTTGATGTATTGCGCCTCGTCGAGGATGACGGCATGCCACGGGAGCTTCGTGATCTCCGGGCTGAGGCTGCGCAGGTGCGGGTAGTGGATGACGATGAGATCGGACTCGACGCGGGCCTTGGCGAGCGCGTCGGCATCCTCGCCGCGCCAGAGGCGCACGCGCAGGCCGGGCAGGAAGCGTTTGGCTTCCGCGCGCCAGTTGTCCATCACGCTCTTGGGGCAGACGACGAGAGAAGGGAGTGGTGCGTGGTGCGTGGTGCGTGACGCGTGGTGGGGCGCAACCGGAGTGCGCCCGTCCTCGGGCGCAGGAATGTTCGAATTGCCGGAGGCTTTTGGCAGTTTCAACGCTTCGGTTGCGGTGACGTTGCTGCGCCCGGGGACGGGCGCACTCCGAGGATTGGCAGAGCCTTGGCTTTCCTCGCGCAGCCAGGCGATCCAGGCGAGGGCCTGGATCGTTTTGCCGAGGCCCATGTCGTCCGCGAGCACGCCGCCAAAACGGTTCGCCGTGAGATAGGCGAGGAAGTGGAAGCCTTCGATCTGGTAGGGGCGAAGCTCGGCGCGGATGCCGGCCGGGATGGGCGGATTGACGCGGGCCTTCAGCTCGCTGGCGCGGCGGTGGATGCGCTCGACCTGTTCTTCGGGCAGAAATTTTTTCGCCGCGTGGTCGGCGAGCTGGAAGGCGTGGAGACGTTGCGGCTCGGCGGTGAAGTCGCGCGCGTCCAGGCCGAGGCGGGAGAGGTTTTCGTCCTCTTCGTCCGTGAGATTGAACTGGAGCCGGCGCCAGCCTTTCTTGCCGAGGCGCACGTAGCCGCCGCGCGCGTTGAGCAGGAGCTTGAGTTCCTCGGGCGTGAGCTCGGTGTCGGTGACGTCGAGCACGACTTTGAGATCGAACCAATCCACGCCGGATTCCTCGACGTCGAGCCGGACGTTGCCGGAGACGGGATTGTTCCGCAGCGTAGCGAGCTCGCGATCCAGATGCACCTCGACGCGCGGCGGCATCGCGGCGAGCCAGGCGAGGAAGGTCTCGACGAAGGTCTTGCTAATCTTGATGCGCCAGCCGCCGCGGTAATTGTCCCACTTCGCGCCGGAGGCTTCGATGAGCCGGGGAAAATGCGCGAGCGCGGAGCGGTCGATGACCGGGATGCGGTCGTCATCCGGGCCTTTGGATTTTCTGGGCGGCTTTGCATTGTAGGGCACCTGCCAGTCGGAGAAGGAAAGTTTCTCGGTCGGCAGCCCGTCCGCCACCGCCTCGGCGCGGAGGATGACGGAATCCTTGTCGCTGCCCGGATAGTCGGGCTTGAGATCGCAGTAAAGGTTGACCGTGTAGTGAACCGGACGGGTGCGTCCCTCCAGCCGGGGCGGCATCGGGAGGCGGAGGTTGGAGAGCAGGCGGACGCCCTCGCTGGTTTCGAGCGCGGGCGCGGGGATGGCCACCTCGCTGCGGAACACGAGCGACGTCATGGGCGGTCCCTCGAACACCGCGAGCGACGAAACATAAAGCGCCGGCTCGCCGGGAAGGCTCACGAGAATTTCCGGCGCGGGCTGGCCGGCCGCGTTGACGAGGCGGAAGACGTAGTCGCCGGCTTCATCCGCGGCCGGCGTCAACTCGAGGCGCAACGGCTCCGGCGAACGCAACAGCGGCGTGCCGTGGGCGTTGACCACGCGATCCGCCAGCTGAGGCAGGCGCAACACGCGGTTCAGCACCTTGGCCGTGGAGGGAAGATCGAGATTGAGATTCTGCCAGACGTGGGCGTCGTAAGGCTTGTAAATCGCCGCCCAGATGACTTCGGATTCCGGCGTGAGCCGCAGCGAGCCATTCTCAAAGCCTTCCATGAACCGCCGTGCCTGCGCCTGCTTCAGCTCGGCGTACGGTCCGTCGGCGGATTGACGCCAGCGCACGCGGAGCCGCGTCGAGTCGAGAACGAGTTGAAGATCGAGAACCGGTTCGGGCGCCGCGTCTGCCACGGGCGCGGATTGGAGCAAGCTCCGCCAGCGCGCCACTTCCCGCTTCCGCTCCCACGCGCGCATCTTCGGCTCGATGGCGCTGAAATCCGTCGCCGCCTCCATGAAGTCCGGGATCGGCGCGTTCTGCCGGCGCAGTTCCCACGCGCAATAGAGCCAGCACTCGAAATCGTTCGCCGGCGGCTCGGGCCAGAGCTCCAGCAAGCCCCAGCCGTATTGCCGAAAGTGCGGCGAGAGCGCCGCCAGATCGTAGCCCATCAATCCGCCAGCTCGGGCAACCTTGTCGTAAAGTGATTTCACCAGACGCACGAACGCGGTCTCCTGGCCGCGCAAGGGCCGGCCCAGCGCGGCGGCCACGCGCTCGGCCAACGGGGACTTGGGAGCCGCCGAGGATTTCGCGGCGCGTTTTGGCGGTGCGGGAACCGTGACGGGTGCGCTGGTTCCAAGCTCCTTTTGCACGGCGAGCGCCACGGCGTAGATGTGCTTGCACTCGTAGCCGACGGGGCAGGAGCAGTCGCCATCCCAGCCGTCGTCCTCGAAGTAGAGGTTGACCTCGTAATCAAAGCTGCCGCGAACGATGGCGGAGTAGCGGTCGCCCGGCTCCTCGCGGTTCACCCGCAGAACCGCGCCGTATTTGAAGTAGTGCGCGCCGCGCGCCGCCGTGGTGCGGTCGAAGCTGCCCAAGTAACGTTGCAACTGCGCGGGCGCTGGGGGCGAGGTGTGGTCATTCATGACGGAACGACGGCGAATCTAAAGCCGCGGGAAACCGACGCAAGCGATGAAACGCGGGGCAACGAGGCGATATCCCCTCAATCGAGACCGCGTTCGCCGAGGTCGATTTCGTCGAGCCCGAGATAATGACCAAGCTCGTGCAGGTACGTCGTGCGGATTTCTTCGCGGAAGATATCGTCGTTCTCCTCGGCGAAGTCCCGGATGTTCTCGATGAAGAGGACAATTTGGGGCGGGAGTGGATCGGCCTCGGCCTCCGCCCACGCCGAACCGATGAAGAGGCCCAGAATGTCGGGTTCGAAGCCATCGTCGAGCAGCCATTGCTGCGGGCGGGCGTCGTAGGTCACGAGCAATCCCGCCGCCCGCGAGCGGATGGGCTTGGGCAGCGCGGCAATGGTTTCCTCCACCA
>JBDHQG010000010.1:0-20147 GCA_039806925.1 Limisphaerales bacterium | reverse complement strand
CGCTACTCGTACGGTCCTGCGCGGACTGCCACTCGAATCGAACCGAGTGGCCCTGGTACAGCCGGCTGGAACCAGCGGCGACGTTGATCGGACGCGATGTGGAAAAGGGTCGCGCGGCGAATGCGGAAAATTTCCCCGCCATCGATCCGCTCAAGGATTCCGACAAGACAAGGTCGCTCATCGGCTTCCTGCCGTGGACGATTGTCGAGCATCAGGCGAAGCTGAAGTCGGCGTTCTCCTACCTGAAGGAATACGAGCGCGCCGGCACGGCGGAGGAGATCGCCAACGCCCGCGAGAACATCATCTACATCATGGGCACGATGGGTCATTTCCTCGGCGACGCGACGCAACCGCTCCACACCACGAAACATCATCACGGCTGGGTGGGCGCGAATCCGAAGGCGTATTCGACCAACTACGGCATCCATTCGTGGATCGACGGCGGCTACGTCGTCCAGTTCGGCGTGGACGCCGACAAGCTCCGTCCGAAGCTGCGTCCAGCGGCTCCAATCACCGGCCCGAGCACAAACTTTTTCTCCACCGTGGTGAACTTCCTCCACGACCAGTTCAAGCAAGTCGAGCCGCTCTACGAACTGGAAAAGGCCGGCAAGCTTTCCGGTCGCCGCGAACTCTCGCAGGAAGGCCATGACTTCATTACGGGCCAGATGCTGCGCGCCTCGCAGATGCTTGGCGACCTTTGGTTCACCGCGTGGCAACAGGCGCCGCCCGACATGTTCCTCCGTTCCGCGCTGGAGAAACGCAAGGCGCGCGATGCCGGCCAAGCCAAGTAACGCAACTCACGAAACGTTTTCACTGACCTTTCCCTATGACCAAGACGATCATCAAACCCGCGAACGCGGCCCCCGCCCTCGGCCCCTACAATCACGGCGTGCGCGTCGGAGACTTTCTCTTCTGCGCCGGCCAGATACCAATCGATCCCGCGCATCCGAACGGCCCGTTCCCGACGGACATCAAGGCGCAGACCGAACGCGTGCTGGAAAACATCAAGCTGATCCTCGCGGACCAGAAGCTCACGTTCTCGAACGTTGTGAAGACCACGGTCTTCATGGTGAATCTCGGCGACTTCGCCGGGATGAACGAAGTTTACGCGCGCCACTTCACCGCGGACTTCCCGGCGCGTTCCACCGTCCAAGTCGCCGCCCTGCCGCGCGGCGCGCAGGTGGAGATCGAAGTCGTCGCGCACTACTGATTCAATCATGCGATGGGGCCGGCGCTCTACATTTTGATCGGGCTCGCCGTCGGCGCGGTGTTCGGCGGCGTCATCGGCTGGCTGGCGGCACATCGCCGCGCCGCATCGACGCCTCCGGACACTCGCATCGAAGCGGAACTTCGCCAGCAACTCGCCCAACGCGACGGCACTCTCACCGAGCTTCGCAGTGAACTGAACCAGTCCAACGCCGCCCGCGCCGCCGCCGAGGCCAGTCACACCGCCGCCGAAAAGCTCGTCGCGGAGCAACGCCATCTGCACGAGCGCGCGCTGGCGGAAGCGAAGACGGCGCAGGACAAGGCCATCGCGGATTTGCGCGAAGCCTTCAAGGCCCTGAGCGCTGAAGCGCTTCAGAAAACGCAGCCAGAGTTCCTGCGCCTCGCGAACGAGACGCTGTCCAAGTTCCAGGAATCGGCGAAAGGCGATCTCGCGCAACGCCAGCAGGCCATCGCCACGCTGGTGAAACCGCTGGAGGAACAGCTCAAGACCTACCAGCAGCGTCTCCAGCAAAGCGAACTCGCGCACTCCACGACGCTCGGCGAGGTGAAGAAGCATCTCGAAACGCTCAACACCCAAAGCCAGTCGCTCTCGGACGAAACGCTCCAGCTCCGGCGCGTGCTCAGCTCGAACCAGGCGCGCGGCCGTTGGGGCGAGGAAACGCTCCGGCGCGTGGTCGAGGCCGCCGGCATGAGCGCGCACTGCGATTTCAGCGAGCAGGCGCAGTCCGGCGACAGCAAGCCGGACTTGATCGTCCGCCTGCCCGGCGATCGGTTGATCATCGTGGACGCGAAGGTTCCGGATCTCGATTTCCTCGACACGGTGGAATCCGCCGATGCGGTGAAGCGCGCCGAGGCTTTGAACGTTCACGCGGCGAAGTTGAAGGCGACCATCAAGGCGCTCGCGGATCGCGATTACCCCAGACAGTTCCCGAACGCGCTCGATTACGTGGTGCTCTTCGTTCCCGCGGAATCGCTCTTCAGCGCCGCGCTCGAAGGCGACCGCGATTTGATCGTCTGGGCCGCCCAGCGCCAGATCATGCTCGCCACGCCGGCATCGCTCATCGCGCTGCTGCGTTCCGTGAGCGTGAGCTGGCAGCAACATGCGCAGACGGAGAACGCGCGCGCCATCGCCGAGGCCGCGCAGGAGTTGTTCAGCCGCGTCGCGAAGTTCACGGAGCATTTCGAGAGGATTCGTTCCGGCCTGGAGAAGGCGAACAGCGCGTACAACGACGCCGTGGGCAGCTACGAGCGCATGGTGCGTCCGGGCGGCGAAAAGCTGCTGAAGCTGAGCGGCGGGACGAGCGGGAAGGATTTGGCGGACATCGCGCCCGTCGAAGGCACGCTCCGCCTGCCCCCGTCGGGATGACGGGGTTCATCCCGCGTCGGGACAGCCTGCTCTCCGGCGGCGGGAGGATCTCACGGCTCTGTTTGCGCTGGAAAATGGCATCAATTCCCCAGTCGAGCGGGCCGGGCTGGCAAAAGAAAGTGCTTGCCAAGAAAAGAGCGGATGCCCAAAACGTCCCCCGTCACGGGTCAACTCAAGTCGCTCGTGGGCTGGCGCATACCGTTCCAGCCTGCGGCGGGAACCAACACCAGTGACACTCTTGCGGCCGCTTCGAAGTTCCGTGCTTCAGGCTGCAAAACACGCAGTCCAGACCACGCAGTCATCAACAACTGCCTGATTTGGCTGGGTAGGAACCTGAGACAAAAACAAAACAAACGGAAGGAACAGAGAATGAAAGTTAATAAATGGACGATGGGTCTGGCTGCACTCGGACTCATCAGCATCCCGGCGACCTCGTCGGCCGAAGAAGGCAAGGCAAACGGTCTGTTGACCGCGTTGTCCTCCACCACCATCAGCGGTTACGTCAACACCTCGATCCACTGGAACACCGGCACGGGCAATGAATCCCTCCCGGGCTACAGCTACAACACCGCCTCCAAGGCGGACGGCTTCAACCTGGACGCGTTCAAGCTGGCCATCGAGAAGCCGCTCGACGAAGCCCAGTGGTCCGCCGGTTACAAGGCGGAGCTGCTCTTCGGCGGTGACGCCGGCGCCTACGGCACCACGCTCGACGAGAATGGCGACGGAAGCGCGGCTGCGGTGAAGCAGGCGTACGTCTCCCTGCGCGCCCCCGTGGGCAACGGCCTTGATTTCAAGGTTGGCGTGTTCGACACCGTGATCGGCTACGAAACCTTCGACGCCGGCAACAACCCGAACTACACCCGCTCCTACGGCTTCACCATCGAGCCGACCACCCACACCGGTGTGCTCGCCTCCTACCAGGTGAGCAGCGCGGTCAGCCTCTCGGCTGGCATCGGCAACACCATCGGTCCTGTGATCAACCAGAAGGCCAATCCGCCGAAGGCTGAATCCTACAAGACCTACATGGGTTCCATCGCGGTCACCGCTCCGGAAGACTGGGGCTTCATCTCCGGCTCGACCCTCTACGCGGGCTTCGTGAACGGCTATAACACCGGCTCGGACTGGGATCAAACCAGCTACTACCTCGGTGCCACGCTCAACACCCCGGTCAAGAACCTCAAGGTCGGCGCCGCGCTCGATTACCTCTACACCACCGGATACCATGCCGGCAGCTCCGACAGCGATGGTGATGCCACCGCTCTGAGCCTGTATGCCTCCTTTCAGGCGACCGAGAAGCTCAGCCTCCACCTCCGCGGTGAATATGCTGAGACCGACACCGGCCTGCTCGGCACCGGCGGCGCTGACAACGAACTCGACGGCTCCGGCATCGCTGGCGGCAACAGCAAAATCTTCGCGCTCACCAGCACGCTCCAGTATGACCTCTGGAACAACGTCCTGAGCCGTCTCGAAATCCGCTGGGATCACCAGTGCGGCGACGGCGACATGACCGGTTGGGGAAACAACGCTGCCGGCGCTGTCACAGGCACGCCCGCAGTCTACACCAAGCGCAACAACGTGCTGATCGCGGCGAACATCATCTACAAGTTCTAACCTGACCTGGTCAGAAAGAATCTTTCAGCCCCCTTCCGGGAAACCGGAAGGGGGCTTTGTGTTTCCACCCGGTGGACTGACGGTTTTCTCAGTAGAACCTCACGCAACGAACGCAGAGGGGCGCAAAGAAGGACGGGCTGAACTGAAGGGAGCAATGGAGATCAGATTATTTCCGTTCCATTCTCTTTTTGCTGCCTGCTCTGTGTCCTTGCGTTCTTTGCGGCTGTTCCACTTCGGAAATCGGGATAAGACGACACTGGGGTTGCGTGGCCTTCCTTTCATCGTTGCGCCCTTCGCGCCCTTGGCGTGAGGCAACTGCGGATCTCAGATTAGAAACAAGTCCCACCACCAAAATGCTCCTGCTCGTGGGCCACTGTTTCCCGTTCGCGTGTTTCGCGTCTTTAGCGGGCCAATCCGTCTGCTCCCTAATCCCCCAGCAGCTTCTTCAGCTTGTCGCGCGCGTCCTCCTCGCGCTTGTCCACGCCCTTCCCTTTCCACTCGCGGCGGATGAAATCGAAGTACTCGCAGAAGTTCGCCATGTGCTTTTCCTGCACCGGATCGGCCCGCTTGTCACGGCACTGCTGCGCCACGCGCGGATCGTAGCTGATGCAGTTCAAGCACACTTTCAGGTCCGCGCCGCATTGATGGCAGCTCTCCGTCCGCCCCGGCAGCCCGGCGATGGCGTATTCCCAGCCGCAGTGATGGCAATGACGCGTCGGCATGTCAGCCCTCCTTCAGTTGATTGAAAATCTCGCGGTAAAACTCCGGGTGACTCTCCCACGTCTGGGACGTGATGAACCTCCCGTCGCGCACGCACTGCCTGTCCACCCACCTGCCGCCGCCCTGCTCCAACTCGAACCGCACGTTGCGATAGCACGTCAGCGTCCTGCCCTTCACCAAGCCCGCCGCGATCAAAATCTGGATGCCGTGGCAGATGGAGAAGATCCATTTCCCGCGCCGCGCAAAGTCCCGCACCAGCTTCAGCACCGATTCCTCGTGCCGCAGGAATTCCGGCGCGCGGCCGCCGATCAACATCACCGCGTCGTAATCCGCCGCACGCGCCTTGCCCAACGCCACATCACAGGCGATGCGATAGCCCGGCCGTTCCACGTAGGTGTTCCAGCCCGGCTCGAAATCGTGAATGACCCCGTGAATCAGCTTCTTCGTCGTCGCGCCGATGACCGCCTTCCAGCCCGCCTCGGTGAAACGCTGCTGCGCGTAATAAATCTCCAGCGACTCGCCCGAGTCATCCGTGATGATGAGAATCTTTTTGGCCATGCGCGGAGTGTAAGGTTGATCGGAAGAAATTCGAGCGAAATGCCCGAAGCGCACGGCTGAAACTCATCCTGCTCCGTTGCGGAGGGCGTCCGTCTCGGGCGCAGCAACAAGCGAAAGTCCCAGACGATGGTTTTCGAATAAGGTGAAGCCTCCCACCTCCCTGCGCCCGAGACGGGCGCACTCCGGTAAATCGACAGAAAGCTCAGCCCTGCTTGTGCTCGTCCACCCAATGCACCGCGTGCATCAGCAAGCCCTGCCAGTGCCCTTCAATCGTGCGCGGCGGCGCGGGCGCCCCGGCCACCTCCGTCACCTGGCCGCTGCGCCAGCCGACGATCTCGTTGAAAGCTTCGACGCCCTTTACCGCGCCTGACTCGGCGTGGACGATCTCGCCGTCCTTGAAATAGATCCGCCCCTGTCGCCCGCCCTCGCCGGCAAAGTCCAGCGCCACCGTCGAGCGCGCCAGGCACTTGAGCTGAATGATGTCCAGCGTGGTCAGCTGCGTGAGCAACGCCGAGAATCCGCCCGCGCCCGCGCCGCCCTTCGGCCCCTTCCATTTGTCCCACTGCTCATGCGCCAGCATTCCCAGGGTCTTCGCGTCCGCCGGCTTCTCCATGAAATGCAAAACCCCGAAAGCCTCCGCCTGATCGCGGTATTGCGGCAGCGGCACGCCGGTGAGGATCGCCACGCACGCTTCGGGGCTCTTCAGCTGGATGTCGTGCAGGAAATCGATCCCCAGCCCGTCCGGCAGCTGGATGTCCAGCACGCACAGGTGGAACTTTTGTTCCGCGATCAACCGGCGCCCTTCCGCCAGCGTCCGCGCGGAAACGATCACGCTCTCCGAGGCCGCGCGCTGGATGGTCTGCGTGGCCGAGGCGAGCGAGATCTGGTCATCCTCCAGAATGAGGACGTGAAACGAATTGTTGTTCGATGCAGTAGTGGCCACGTCGAAGAAGTGTTCGGTGCCATTTGCACCGACGCCCGCGGGCCGTGTCAATCCCGAACCCTTCCGCTTTTAGAGTTGTTGTTTGCTGCCGCGCGTTGTTTCTTCCCTCCGACCCGCGCGCCGCCGCGATGCCGCCGTCGGGTCGACCCATGACAACGCGAACGCCATCGCCCGCGCGCCGACAGCCATGATTCCCATCGGCACGATCCTCAATGCCATCGGCATCCTTCTCGGCGGCCTCCTCGGCGTGGTGCTCCGGCGCCAGTGGACCCCGGCCACCCAGCTCGCCCTCAAAGGCATGCTCGGCATCCTCGTCATCTACGTCGGGCTCAAGACCACCTGGACCAGCCTCGGCGGCGGCTTCTGGCTCGTGCTCAAGCAGGTCGTCATCATCATCCTCGCGCTCACGTTGGGCCGCATCACGGGTCGCCTCCTCGGCATTCAGAAGAACCTGAACCGCCTCGGCCAGTACGCGAAGGAACGCTTCACCAGGGCCGCCACCGACCCGAACAACCGCTGGAGCGAAGGCTTCGTCACCTGCACCATTCTTTACTGCGTCGGGCCGATGGCGATTCTCGGCTCCATCCAGGACGGACTCGATGGCCGCTGGCAAACGCTCGGTGCCAAGGCGATCATGGACGGTCTCGCGACGATGGCCTTCGTGGGAACCTTCGGCTGGGGCGCCATCGCCGCGGTGATTCCCGTCGTCGCCTACCAGGGCACCATCACGCTCGCCGCCAAATCGCTCGCGCCGTTCTTCCAAGACCCGGCCAACGCCGCGCTCCTCAACTCCGTCAACGCCACCGGCGGCCTGCTCGTGTTCTGCATCGCGATGGTGATTCTGGAACTGAAGAAGTTCGAGATCGCCGACTACCTGCCCAGCCTCGCTTGGGCGCCGCTGATCACGTGGTTGTGGAAGTAAGGCGACATTCAACGGCTGAGATCCTGTCTGTGAATTCAACATTTGTCCCGACAGAGCCTCAGCGGAGTGCGCCCGTCCCCGGGCGCAGAAACGTCCAAATGTCCGCAGGTATGGAAGTATCCTGGATCATGGACTTTCCAACCTTTCTGCGCCCGAGGACGGGCGCACTCCCTCTTCCCCTTTCGCGTTGTTTCGCGCGTTTGGCGGGCAATGTTTTGGCCGGAACGACGCAGTTGAATGAGGGGGAGCACAGCCGCCCCGGCTGTGGTTCGGCGCGCCCTCGCGCCGAACTCGAACGCTCTGCCACGCACCAAACCGTTTGCTCACCGCGCGCTTGATGCGGGCCGCGAGGGCGCGGCCCGCTGCGCCCGGGGCGGGCGCGCTCCCCATTCCAACTGCATCGTCCCGGTTTAGGCCATCGCGGAATCGTTAAGCTGCATCGTAATGAGGCCTGAAGGGTCGCCATGTGAAAGCCCAGGCTGGAGCGAGCCGGCGAGCGCAGGCCTGGGCAAGAACAGGGAGTTGTTCAAGCCCTGTAAGGGCGTGACTATGTAGACTCGACAAAGTTTCGCCCTTTCAGGGCTCCATCACCTTGCCCGCTTCCCAACCCAGGGCTTTGCCCTGGGCTTTCACATGCCGCCCCTTCAGGGCTTCCGACATCACCGCCCCAGCCTTGCCCCAATCGGCACCAGCTCCAGCAACCGATCCGCGTCCTTCTGCTGCGCCGCCCACGCGATGCCGCGCAGCACGATGACGCGGTAGAGCGGATCGTCGAAGGTCCACATGTAGTGACCCGGGATGCTTCCGAAGACCCGGCCCTTGCCCTTCTCGTAAGCCCAGAGCTGCGTCTGCGGCGCGCCTTCCTCGGTCGCCTTGGCCAGCACGCGCAGCAGCACTTCGTTCCCGTGAAACGCCCAGTAGGTTTCATCCACCAGCTTGAGCGACTTGAAGCCGCGCGTGATCGGATGCTCCGGTTGCGTGAAGTTCAGCTCCATGTCGCCGTGGCGATACTTCGACATTCCGGTCGCCAAGCCCACGCGCTCCGCGTAAGCCTTCGCCTCTTTGCCGCCTTCCATCGCCCAGTGCAGCAACACCACGCCGCCGCCGCGCGCCTGAAACTCATCGAGCAACGCCGCACGCTCGGCGTTCCAGCCGGAGTTGCGCGAGTAGAAGACCATCACGTCCGCCGCCGCGAATTGCTCGCGCGTGGGGAAGACCTTCGCGGTCGTCACCTTCACATTGTCCGCCAGCGCGAGCAGCTTCGACCAACGTTGCTGCCAGAGCGGATAATCGTGCTCGTCCACGCCGTGGTCCTTGTCGTCGATGCACAGGATCACGCGCAACGGAGTCGAAGAATCCGGCGCTGCGCCCGCGGAGGGCAGGAAGTCCGCCAGCTCAGCGCGCGAACGCGCCGGCGGCATCGGCGGATCGACCCGCGTGATGCGCGTCGGCTCCAGCGGATTCGTGAGCAGGAACGTGAGCAGGTCTTCCATCTGCGCCGCAGTGAGCGCCTGACCAAGGTTCTCGGTCATCAGCGAATTCTTCATCGGCTCCATGCTCACCACGTCGGCGCGTGGCCGTTCGAGTGTCGCGTTGGCGGGCAGGCGGAGAACGATCTTTTCGGCGGTCAGTGTTCCGACCAATCCGCTCACTTCCGTGCCGTCGCGGAACTTCACCACCGTGCCGGTCATGTCGGGATTGATCGTCGCGGAGGGCTTGGTGATGTCATGCACCACGGACTCGCGATCGCGGAAAACGAGATTGGAAAGGTCAGGACCGAACGCCGTGCCTTCACCGCGAATCTGGTGACACGTCGCGCAACCACCGTCGCCGAAGAACACGCGCCGGCCGTGCAGCCAGTTTCCTTTTACGTCCGTGCGCGCAATCGTTTCGCCATCGGTTTTCTTCGGCGGCGCATCGGAAGCCCACGGCACCGAGAGCCGATTCAACGCGATGGGCCGGGCCTTTTCATCGAACGCGTAACTGAGGCCACCCGGTAGGACAGGCATCTTGCCTGTCCCGTCCTGCCCGGCGCTCGGGACAGGCAAGATGCCTGTCCTACCCTCCAAGGCGAAACTCGCGTCGAGCGACGCTATCGCTGACTTGCCGTCCGATTTCAACGTCACTTCTCGCGGAGCGTTCGCTTCGAAATCCTGTCGCACAGTCATGCGCCGGTTCGCAAACGCATCCTTGGCGATGTCCCAGTCGAGCGTCGCGCCCGGTTGAATCGCCGGCACGAAAATGTTCGCGAGATTCACGCCACCGCGCAGAACGATCTTCGTCGCCTGCTTGAGCGCGGCAAAGAACGCATCGTGATCGGCCGAGCCCGCCGTGAAGACCTGCGCAACAGCAGGCGAAGGATGCGGCAGTAAGACGCTCGCTGTCTGTCCGGCTGACTCGCACTCCACTTGCAGGCCGCTCAACGTCAGCGCCACATCAATCTCCGGCTTCTGCGCGATGCTGCTCTTGGCCAACCAACTCGCCGGCGTTGGCAGCGTGACGGCGTAGCCGACGTTCTCGGTCTGACGCGGCACGCGGAGCACAATCGTGCGACGATCCGCGCTCAGCGCCAGACCCTGCACCGGCACCCAACGGCGCGGCGCGGTCATCTGGTCGCGCACGACCTGGTAACCGGGGCGCATCACCTCGAATCGATCGCCCGCGCTGACGTAACGACCCGCTTCAATGCGCACCTTCTCCTTCGCGCCCGCCCAGTCGGCGTCCTTGAGCGGTTTGCCGAAGGCGACGCGGAACTCGTCCGGTGCGGCGGCCCACGCGAGCACGGGCTGCGGCGTTTCCTTCGCAGAGTAGCGCACACGAAAAATCTTCCCCGCTCCAGCCGGACCCGTTCCCCAATCCGGCGGACCGCTGTGACAGGCGAGCAACAAATCGCCCTGCGGCGTCACGCAGGCATCCACGAGCAGCATCGTGAGGCTGGCGATGAGATGATTCTGCGCGACGTAACCCTGCGCGGTCTTCACCAGCTTGGTGCGATACAGTTTGCCGCGCGATTCGCCGCAGAGGAGCGCGTCGCCGGCCCAATTCGCCGGCCCCCAGTGCGGCCCGCCGTTCACGCCTTCGTTGAAGATCATGCCGACCGTGCTCTGGTGCTGCGGGCCATATTCGAAGACCGCCGGTTCATCGATGACCTGCGGCAGATGCTTCGGATGCCGCGGCGGGAAGCCGTAGTGCAGACCACGCTGGATGTGCAGCAGCTCGTCGAGGGGATTGCCGTTCGGCAGCCACGTCGCGCCTTCCTGTTCGCTGGCGAAGAGATCGCCGGCGCGATTGAAGGCGAGCGCGCAGGTAAAACGCGTGCCGGTGCAGAAGGTCTCGCGCGTTTTGAAATCCGCCGAGACGCGCTGGATGGTGCCGTTCTGGAGCGACGTGGTGTAGCCGGCCTTGCCCGTCGCGGCATCGACGAGATAGCCGTTCGCGTAGTTCGCCGTGCCCAGCCCGAAATAAATGGAACCGTCCTTCGGATCGACCGCGAGCCCGATGGCATCGACGCTCTGCGCAATCTCCGGCCAGCCTTGCGCAACGATGATCTCCTCATCCGCCACGCCGTCGCGGTCCTTGTCGAGGATGAGCGAAATCTTTCCCTTGCTCGCGACATACACGCCGTCACCACGCGCATCGTTCTTCGGCAGGAGCGCCATGCCGATCGGCCCGCGCAACGACGACTTGTCCCAAAACACTTTCGATGAATCCTCGCGTCCATCGCCATCCGTGTCCGAGGCGAGGTGAATGCGGCCGTCGTAGCCGAGCGCGACCAGCTTGCCATCGTGGCGATAACGGATGCCGGTGAGGTTGCGCAGTTGCAGCGGCATTTCCTCGGCGGCGAACCCGGGCACAAACATCTGCACGACGGGCGCGTCCTTGAGCACTTCCAGCGCGTGGCCGCTGCTGCCGGAGGCAAGCGCGTTCAACGCCGGCGTGCGGGCAAAGAGCGTTTCCTCGACCTGCTTGCGTTCAGCGTCACTCAACGCGCGTTCGTAAACCAGCACTGCCGCGATGTCGCCGTGGAACGAGCCTTGGGCATTGGATGGTTCGCCTGGGTCGTTCGAGTAGATGCGACCGCCGATGACGACTTCGTCCAGACCGATCTCCGACGCCTTGCGCTCGCGGTCACCGAGCTTGAGGCCGTCGAGGAACAGCTCGTTGCCCTTCGCGCCAACCTTCGAGCGGACGGTGAAAACGTGGAAGCTGCCGAAGGGAAGATTCGCGGCGAGATTCCTGCCGGGCTGGATGAAGTTCCGAAATCCGCCGCTGCCCGCGGACTCGACATTGAGCACGCTCAGCTCCTTCGTGGCGTTCGGACCCTGATCGAGATTCAGGCCGCTGGTGTAATCGTTCTGTCCGGCGACGGCGGTGCCGAAGAGCCCAGAGAACGCGCCCTTGTTCGACTGTGGCGCCGCAAGCACGAACACGGTCAACTCCTTCGCGCGCCGCTTCGGACTGGAGAGGCTGAGGTAATCATCCTTGCCATCGAAACGCATGAACGCCTCGGTGCCGTCGCTGCGAAAGAGCGGTCGCCCGCCCGCCCACGGCTGCACGACCTGACGCGCCGCCGGCGAGGCATCCAGCCAGCGGTCGAACGGCCGGCTGTTGCCGAGCGGCGGCAATTCGCGCGCGCGATGGAGCGCGACTTGATTCGCCGCGTCGAGCTGGAGGAAGAGGCCGTCAGATGGAATATCCGCCGCGAGGCTGGCGACTTGAAGACCAAAGGTGATCGCGACGAGGCCGGTGAAGAGGATGAATGCGCGCTTCATACGAAGTCCGTTTCTGTTGATTGGCCGACAGCGTGGCAAAGGCGGGAGTGACGCGCCAGCGCGGAAGTGGAGAATTCGTCGGAGCAACGCGCTGCCGGCATCCCGCCGGCAGCATGCTGGGGCGCTAGACCAGCGTGGACGGTTGCGCTCCGCCCAGCGGCAGGCCGAAGAAAAGGCACAGCCACGGTTTCACTTCGTCGAACTCCACGGCTTTGCCGGTTGAGATGAGAAACGAGCGCATGTTCTCGGTGAAACCTTCGCCGGCGAAGACCACGAGCCCGGGGATCGGCCACGCGTCGATGTCCTTGATCGTCGCCGGAATTTTCTCCTCCGCGGTGCCGCGCACCGATTGGAACTTGCATTCGACACCGAGCGTCTTGCGCGTTTGCGGATGCGTGAGCACGACGTCGATGTAGCGTTCCGCGCCCCAGATGCGCCGCGCCACGCGCACCTGCTCGATGGCTTCGAGCCCGAGGTCGCGTCCGAGTTGGGCGACAGCCTTGGCTAACCCGTCACCATTGGCGACAGCGAGCGCTCGTCCTGACATTTGGCCTCCGAACCGTTGGGGTGAGTGAAAAGGGAAGCGGAATTCTCCGCACGCCGCACCGCGAGCTGAATGTTTTTATCCTCCAGCTCAATGCCGATGGCGCGCCGTTTGTTTTCCAGCGCCGCAACGGCCGTCGTGCCGCCGCCGAGAAACGGGTCGAGCACGAGATCGCCTTCGCGCGTCGAGGCGAGGATGCAGCGCGCGACGAGCGCGACCGGCTTTTGCGTCGGATGTTTGCCGAAACGTTTCTCTTCCGTCTTGGGAGCGGTGAGACGCCAAACACTTTTCATCTGCTTGCCACCGTTCTCCTGCTTCATGTCCTGATAATTGAAGCAGTGCTTGCTCTTCTCGTTCTTCGCGGCCCAGAGAATCGTCTCGGTGGCGTGCGTGAAGTAGCGGCAGGAAAGATTCGGCGGCGGGTTCGGCTTCTCCCACGCGATGTCGTTCAGGATCTTGAACCCGAGCTGTTGCATCGCGTAGCCGACGGAAAAGATGACGTGCTGCGTGCCCGAAACCCAGATGGTGCCGTTGGGCTTGAGCACGCGCTGGCAGCGACGCAGCCATTCGGTGTTGAACTCGTGGTTCAGCTCCGGGCCGCGCGACTTGTCCCACTCGCCCTTGTCCACCTTCACCATCTTGCCGGCGTGACAGGTGATGCCGCCGTTTGAGAGAAAGTATGGCGGGTCGGCAAAAACCATGTCGAACAACCCGTCCGGATGCCTCGCGGCAATGGCGTCGAGAAACTCCAGGCAGTTGCCCTGATACAGCCACACACCGCGCGCGTCATCGGCCAGCGCCCGACGGACGGCGCCCGTCTCCGATTGCGGAAACATAATGCCCGCGAGCGGATCGCTTCCCGAGGGAGCGACTGGGTGGCGGGAGGTTTTTTGCGGCTGTCGCGGCACGCGGAGATCGTTCGGTGCGGGCGGGGCAATTGCAAGTTTCTTGTTGCGACGGGCGGGTGGCACTTGAGCTTTGGAGGCTCGCGACTATTCTTCGGCCATGCCGCTGCTGGAAATTTCAGGACTCAGGAAGTCCTTCGTGTCGCCGGATGGCGCGAAGCACACGGTCATCGACGTGCCGGAGTTCTCGCTCGCCGACAAGGCGCAGGTCGCGCTCAGCGGCGAGAGCGGGCTCGGCAAGACGACCTTTCTCAACCTCATCGCCGGCATTCTCAAGCCCGACACCGGCACCATCCGCCTCGCCGGACAAGAGGTTTCAAGCCTCGGCGAATCCGCGCGCGACCGTCTGCGCGCCACGACGCTCGGCTACATTTTCCAGACCTTCAATCTGCTGCCCGCCTTCACCTGTCTCGAAAACGTCCTGCTCGGCATGTCCTTCGGCCCGGGTGCGGATCACGCGCACGCCGAGGCGTTATTGAAGCGCGTCGGGCTCGGCGACCGGCTGCGCCATTACCCGCGCCAGCTTTCCACCGGCCAGCAACAACGCGTCGCCGTGGCCCGCGCATTGGCGAATCGTCCGAAGCTCGTTCTCGCCGACGAACCGACCGGCAATCTCGATCACGCCAACTCGCGCGCGGCGCTGAAGTTGATTCGCGACGCGTGCGCGGAGAACGGCGCGGCGCTGCTGCTCGTCAGCCACGACCGCGAAGTGCTCGGGCAGTTTGAAACGGTGCTCGATCTTGCGACCATCAACCGCGCCACCAAACCCGCGGAGGCCACGGTATGACCATCTGGCGCATCGTCCTGAAAAGTCTCCGCCAACACGCGTTGTCCACGGCGGTGACCTCCATCTCCATCGCGCTCGCCGGCGGATTGTTGATGGCCGTGTGGTCGGTAAAGGAACAGGCACAGGCGACGTTCACGCAGGTGGACGCCGGATTCGACGCCGTGCTGGGCGCGCGCAGTTCCAAGCTCCAGCTCGTGCTCAACGCCGTCTTTCACCTCGAAGCCTCGCCCGCGAACATCGCGTGGGCGGACGTGCTCGACATCCAGAAACATCCCGGCGTGGAACTCGCCGTGCCCATCGCGATGGGTGACAACTACCGCGGCTATCGCATCGTTGGGACAACGATGGAGATGTTCACCAAGAGCGAATACGCGCCGGGAAAACGATTCGTGGTGGAACCGCCCGGGCGCATGTTCGATCCGAACCTGCGCGAAGCCATCGTCGGCAGTTTCGCGGCGCGCAAGCTCGGTCTCACCTATGGCTCGAAGTTTCGGCCGTATCACGGACTGAACTTCAACGAGGACGAACAGCACGAGGACGAATACGTCGTGGTCGGCGTGCTGGAGCCGTCAAACACGCCGGCGGACAAGGTCATTTGGATTCCGCTCGCCGGCGTGCAGAACATGAGCGGCCACTCTGCCGAAACCGCCACGGACGTCAGCGCCGTGCTGGTGAAGCTGCGCAGCGTGATGGCCGGTCCCTCGCTCGAACAGCTCTACAACAAGCGCGGCAACCGGCTCACGTTCGCCTGGCCGATGGGTGCAACGATGGCGGAGCTGTTCAACAAGATCAGCTGGTTCGACCGCGTGCTGGCGCTCGTCGCCGTGCTAGTGGCCGTGGTCGCCGCCGGCTCCGTGCTCGCGAGCATCTACAATTCGATGAACGAACGTCGCCGGCAGATCGCCATTCTCCGCGCGCTCGGCGCCCGGCGCTCGACCATCGCGTGGACCGTGGTGCTGGAAGCCATCGCCATCGCGACGATTGGTTCACTCATCAGCTACGTGCTGTATGGCGTGATTCTGACCTCCGCGGGCGCTGTCATCCGCGCGCAAACCGGCGTCGTGCTCGACCCGCTGGCGTGGCATCCGGTGCTGGTGTGCGCGCCGCTGGGATTGATTGGGCTGAGCGCCGTGGCCGGATTGGTTCCCGCGTGGAAAGCCTACCAAACGGACGTTGCGGCGAACCTGGTGCCGACCGACTGATAACCTGGCTGCATCATTCCGGTTTGGCAGAAGTTGACGTGAGGGGATTCAATCAGAGTCACGTCGACTCGACTCCTGTCACCGGTCCACTCCCCGCTTGCCCCGACCCGCCGCTCGCTGCGATAAGCATGGGGTGATTGCCAACTGGTTCCGCCTGCTCGCCGGACTGCTCCTGCTCCCGTGTGCTGTCGTGCGTGCGGAAGTCATCGCGGCGGGCGCGGGGAGTTACACCACGGAACGACCCGCCGGCACCAAGGGTCCGCCCGCGACGATCTACAAGACCGACCGCGTGCGCGGCAAGATGCCGTCCAACGACTGGTGGAGCTCGCTCGCGTGGACGTCCAATGCCTTCGCGCATTACCCGCATCCGCTCGCGGTGAAGACCGATCCCGCCGGCCTGCGCATCGCGTATCCCGGCGCGAACATCACGGCGAATGCGAAGGGCATCTTCGGCACGATGCCTGGCGTCACGGACGACTTCATCCTCGGCCACTCCGCGCAGACGAACTTCGCCAAGCCGCTCGTCGATGGCTTCAGCGACTGGTTCGTGGACGTGCTCTTCAAGACGGACGAGAGCATTTCCCAGGGATTAGGGACGGACAAAGATTCCAGATCCGAATCCAATCCCCGTCCGTCCCTAATCCCCGGGAAAAATCCCCCGCCCAGCCTCCGCGTCTCCTACGGGCACGGCTCGCCGTTCGTCTATGCGCTCTACACCGGCGGCACGCCGCGACTCATCTTCAGCTCCGTGCCGCGCGTGTGGTCCGGTGATGCGCAGAGCGTGACGCTCGGCGTGACGGTGAACGGCCGGCACTTCGGCCTGTTCGCCGCGAGCGGCTCGACGTGGCGCGGCTTCGGCATGAAGGAGTTCGTCTGCGATAACGCGGGCAAAGAATACTTCTCCGTCGCCGTGTTGCCGGACAACGATCCTGCCACGCTCGAACGCTTCCGCCGCGTCGCCCATGCGCACGTCACCGACACGCGCATCGAGTGGAGCTACGACACCGGTAGCCGCCGAGGTAACGAGGCGGATGGTGCGTCAGCGGCGAAAGGTCCGCCTCCTCACGTCGGCGGCTACGCGACGCTGGGCGACGTCACCACGACCTTCCGCTTCACAACGAGAGTTTACGAAGGCGACGACGCGGGGACGCTGTTCGCGTTGTATCCGCATCAATGGCGCAATACCGCGGCGACGTTGCTGCCCGCGTCCTACAATTCCATGCGCGGCGCGATGAAGCTGGCGCAGGGAAACGAGTTCACCACGCGCATGAAGTTCCCCGGCGTGCTGCCCGCGTTGCCGGATGCCGGTGGCCGCACGCCCGCGCAGATGCAGCCGCTGATCGACGCGGAGCTGAATCGCGTGGTGACGCCCGCGCCGGACACGTATTGGAACGGCAAACAGCTCGGCAAACTCGCGACGTTGATTCCCATCGCGGAACTTTATGGCCTGACAAACGCGGCGGCCACGTTGCGCGAACGTCTGCAGACGCGGCTGGAAGACTGGTTCCGCGCGACGGACACCAACGGCGCGGCGAAGGTCAGGACGTTGTTCCACTACGACGAACGCGTCGGCACGCTCATCGGCTATCCTGCGAGCTACGGCAGCGACACGGAGCTGAACGATCATCACTTCCACTACGGCTACTTCATCAAGGCCGACGCGGAGATCGCGCGTCACGATCCGGCGTGGGCATCGGATGCGCGCTGGGGCGCGATGGTGAAGCTGCTCATCCGCGATGTTGTCAGTCCGGACCGCGCGGATGCGATGTTCCCGTTCCTGCGCTGCTTTGATCCGTATGCGGGCCATTCGTGGGCGAGCGGCACCTCGCACTTCCCGGACGGCAACAACAACGAGTCGTCGTCCGAGGCAATGAATGCGTGGACGGGATTGATCCTGTGGGCGGAAGCGACGGGCGACCGGGCGTTGCGCGATCTCGGGGTGTTCCTGTTCACCACGGAGATGAACGCAATTCAGGAATACTGGTTCGACGTGCGCGACGAGAATCATCCGCCCGCCTTCACGGCGAGCGTGGCCACGATGATCTGGGGCGGAAAGAGCGTGAACGAAACATGGTTCACCGCGGACCCGCAGCTCGTCCACGGCATCAACTGGCTGCCGATGCACGGCGGCTCGCTTTATCTCGGCCACTTCCCGGCGTATGCGGAGAAGAACTACCGCGCGCTCGTGGCCGAGCACAAGGGCGGCGATCAATTCACCAACTGGCCGGATCTCGCGTGGATGTATCGCGCGTTGAGCGATCCGGCGGATGCTATCCGCCTCTACGAAGCCGCGGACCTGACTCGCAAGATCGAGGACGGCAACTCGCTCGCGAACGTCGCCCACTGGATCTACAACCTCAACGCGCTCGGCAAACCGGATCGCTCCTACACAGCGGATTACCCGGCCTACGCAGTGTTCAACAAGGCGGGCGTGAAAGCGTATGTCGTCTGGAATCTCGCCGACGCGCCGCTCACGGTGACCTTCTCCGATGGAACAAAGGTGAACGCATCGAAGCGTGGTCCGGCGGTGATGAGGCGTTCGATGAAAATGTTGCGGTGAACCAGCGCGCTGCCGGCGGGAACGAATGGAGTTTGCGTTTGCTTTTGACCTGCGCTTGAGGCACGGTTTCCGGCAATGATTTTGCCGGCCAGCACGACAACTACGATGTAGCGTTCACGAACTAATTCGTGAACGCTCAACGCCTCGCACTGAACAGTCCGGGGCGTTTTTGTTTATGGATCGAAGCAACTGACAACACCGCAATCACTCAACCTGGCCATGCGCTATCAGATTCGAGAAAAGCTGCTGTCCTTCGGCAATGACTTCCGCATCAGGGACGCCGAGGGCCGTGATGTCTATCTGGTGGATGGCAAGGCATTCACGCTCCTCCGCGAGAAGCTTTCCTTTCAGGACATGGAGCGGAACGAGCTCGCCTTCATCCGCGAGCGCGTGCTCTCGTTGCGCAAATCCTACGAGATCCATCGCGATGGCAAGCTCGCCGCCGTGGTGAAGAAGGATTTGTTCAACCTCTTCCGCTGCCATTTCACCGTCGATGTGCCGGGGCCGGACGACCTGGAGGCCACCGGCAGTTTTCTCGACCGCGAATACTCCTTCAAGCGCGATGGCCGCGTCGTCGCCACCGTCTCGCGAAAGTGGTTCACGCTGGCCGACACCTACGGCGTGGATATTTCTCCCGGCGAAGATGACGTGCTCATCCTCGCCAGCACCGTGGTCATCGACCAGATCTGTCATGACAAGGATCGCGAATGACTCCGCGGCCAATGCGCCCTTCATTTCAGGCAGGATGAAACGGGCCCGCCTCGAAGTTCTGCCTGTTGGAAACGGATAAATCCTGTAAGAACTGTCTCACTTTTATGGCCGAAGAAAATCAGCAGCCGAATTCACCGTCCGCGCCACCCGAACCTGCGAACCCCGAGCGCAAGACGCTCGACCAGCGCAATCAGATGACCGAGCTGGAGCGCATCCGCCATTCTTGCGCGCACGTTATGGCCACGGCCATCCTGCGCCTGTGGCCCGACGCACAATTCGCCTACGGCCCGCCGGTCGAGAACGGCTTCTACTACGATCTGGAAATGAAGCACCGCATCTCGCAGGAAGACTTCGAGAAGATCGAGGCCGAGATGAAGAAGGAGATTAAGGCGAACAATCCTTTCGAGAAGATTGTCGTGACCCGCGATCAGGCGATCGCTGATGCAACTTCCGGTCGATTGGGCGGACTGACCGAGCGTCCGGACAACGCCAGTAAGTTCAAGCTCGACCTGCTCAAGCAGATTCCCGAGGGCGAGCCGATCTCCTACTACAAGAACGGCGATTTTATCGATCTCTGCGCCGGGCCGCATGTGATGCGCACGGGCAACATCGGCGCGTTCAAGCTCACGAGCGTGGCCGCCGCGTATTACAAGGGCGACGAAAAAGGCCCGCAGCTCCAGCGCATCTACGGCACGGCGTTCAAGAACAAGACGCAGCTCGACGAGTATTTCAAGATGCTCGAGGAGGCCAAGCGCCGCGACCATCGCAAGATCGGCGCGGAGATGGGCTTGTTCGCGATTGACACGGAATTTGTCGGGCCGGGCATGCCGTTGTGGTTGCCCAAGGGCACGGTGCTTGTCGAGGAGCTGGAAAAGCTGGCCAAGGAAACCGAATTCGCCGCCGGCTACGTCCGCGTCCGCACGCCGCATCTGGCCAAGGAGAAAATGTATAAAACCTCCGGGCACTTGCCGTATTACGCTGAGTCGATGTTTCCACCGATGCGAATGCTTGAGGAACATGAACGCCTGAAAGAAAAGGAGATTCGCGCACAGCTCAGTATTTATGAGATGGGTTTGGAAGGATCGGCTTCGGTCAAGGTCATTGGCGATGAGTTGAAAGTCGCAACTGAGAAGGAGCATGCAGTTTCTAATCTCGAGCATGAGTTGTCTTTGCTCGGAGAGCGTTACTACCTCAAAGCGATGAACTGCCCGCATCATCACCGCATTTTTGCGGCTGAGCCGCGCAGTTATCGCGATCTGCCGTTGCGCCTCGCGGAATACGGCTGCTGCTATCGCTACGAGCAGTCGGGCGAGTTGTTC
>JBDHQG010000386.1:0-4801 GCA_039806925.1 Limisphaerales bacterium | reverse complement strand
GCCTTGATGGCCGAGGCCACCTGTTCGGCACGGGGCGAGCCGATCAAGATCAGCGACGGCGGTGAATTCAAATCGGAGATCGTCTGCTTGCGCGGCGCCTTCTGGTAGCTGATGACGTCGTCGCCCAGGTTCGCGATCAGGTTCTTGCGCAGGTCGAAGTTCGGATCCTTGTCCTTCCCCGCGTTGTCCATCATCATCTTGATCAACGTCCCCGCCTGAGGGACCGCCTCCGTCACCGCAGCCTCCAGCGCCACCCACGACTTCTGCAAGTCGAGGCGAATGCGGCTGAACTTCACGGCATCCGCGGGCACGAACGCCGGCGGATTCGCATCCTTCGATTCAAAGGCGAAAATCTTGAACAGGCCGCGCCGCTGCGATTCGGGCACGCCTAAATTAAAGCCCAGCATCTGGCCGTCGCCCGTGTCGCGCAGGTGGAAGGCCACCGTCTGGAGCCCGGTGAGCCCCACCGCGCCAAGGATTTGGTCGGGCCTCGGCCCCATGCCGCCCCGGCCCTGCTGTTTGCCGCCCGACTCCTTGTCGAGCGTCTTCATGGCCGTGTCCATAATTGTCTTGGTGTTGATCCATCCATAAACCTGCGCATCACGGAACAGCGGTCCATGGCTTGCGGCAAAGGCTGCCTGCTCGGAGAGCGTCGCCGTGCCCGAGCCCGCCTGGTTGGCGAGGACTTTCTCGATGGGTTTCGCCGCCGTCCCGACGATGAACAGCGAGCCCGACTGGCCGACGATCAGTTCCGAGTTCTTTTCCGCGTCGCCCGGCTTCGGAGGTTCGAGAGACTCATCCGCCTGCTTGGAATTCGGGAACGCCTTGCCGAGCGACTTCTTGAGATCCCCCGACTTGAAAATCAACGTCGTGAACTCGACGTCACGAATCTTTTCCACGCGCACCTGCTGGCCGCCGTCGACCCATTTGGTCTTCAACGCGGCCAGCTTGGCCTTGAGGCTGTCACCCTTGTCCCGCGCGTCGATCAGCACCAGCACTCCCGGCTCCTTCGGCGCCCCCGCGGAGTTCCAGTCGTTGGCCGTCAACGCAAACGTCACCTGCCCCTGCGCCAGCTCCAGGTATTCGGAGAACTTCACGCCCAGCTGCTTCTCCAACGGCTCGACGAGGTCGGACTGGAACTTCGCCATGAATTTGTCCCGGAACGCCTTCATCGACGGATCCGCCCACAGCTGGCTGGCCGGAGCCTGCTTCCACACCGCGCTGGACTTCGCGTAATCCGGAATCGTCAGGACCGCGACCGTGTCCGCAGGCAGCAGCTTTTCCGGCGGCGGCACCGCCGCCAGGCTGGCAAAAGCACAGGAAATGAGGAGGCCGAGAGCGAGAAGTTGGCGTTTCATAATCATTTCAAAACCACACGGGCGTTGCGTTTGTTCCGCGCAACCGGAGTCCGTCTCCGACGAAGCCACGGGATGCTCAGCAAGTTCGACGCCGAGTGGCAAGCCGCGATTTCCGCCCAAAGAATAGGTCAGCCGGCCCCGTCTGCAATGGGACAATCACCTTCACCTCCCGACGGCAAAGGGCCCGGTCGTGCCGCCAAAACCAGACATCGGTCCCGGAACTTCGGGAACAACCCGCCTCCACCTTCAGCGACCGGTCGCGATCCACTTATTGAGCAGCACGCCCCGGCATTCGCCCGGCGTTTACGGGATGTCACCCGCCCATGCCGGCGGCGGCGCGGAGAATTCCACCGGGCGATTGTCCAGCGGATGTTTGAAGCCGATGCGCCAGGAGTGCAGGCAGAGGGGCGCGGCGTCGGTGGAGAGGGTTTGCACGGCGCCTTTGACGCGGTTCGCCTGATAGACGGTGTCGCCACAGATGGGCATGCCGAGATGCCAGAGATGGACGCGGATCTGGTTCGTGCGGCCTGTGAGCGGACGCGCCTCCAGCAAGGTGGTGCCGTCGGGATTGCGGCGGATCACGCGGAACTCGGTGCGCGCCGGCAGGCCGTCTTCGTGATCGACTTCGCGCGTGCCGATCTCGCCTGGATCGGCGCTGATCGGCGCGTTGCAGATGAACGCGTCTTCCGCCGGCGAGCCGTGGGCTTTCACGAGGTAGAACTTCGAGACTTCACCGCGCGCGAACTGCGGCTGGAGCATCGAGGCGAAGTGCCGCGTGCGGGTGAGGAGCACGACGCCGGTGGTGTTTGCGTCGAGGCGATGCGCCTGGCGCGGGCGCTCCGGATGATACACCGCGTGGAGAATGTGCTGGAGCGTGTTGCGATTGTAACGACCGGCGGCGTGCATCGGCAGCGGCGCGGGCTTGTGGATGACGATGAGCGCTTCGTCCTCGTGAAGGATGCGGATGTCCGCGCTGACGTCGGGTTCCGTGACGTTGGGGAACTTGTGCAGGTAACGTTCACCCGCGCGCACGGTGTGACTTGAGGCGATGGTTTCGTGACGCGTGTTCAGCACGAGGCCGCGCTCGAACTCGCGTTCCCATTCCTCGCGCGGCACGTGGCGGACGACGCGGCAGAGGGTGTCGATGAGCGGCTGGCCGTCGCATTCCTGCGGCACGTTGACGGGCAGAACGTTTTCGTACGGCACGCTGCCGGGCAGCGGCGTGGTGACGCGGCGAATGGCGGCGTGGCGTTGCGCGATCGTTTCCGCCATGCGCTGCTCCGGCGTTTTGAAACAGTGCGGACACGATTTGCCGGCGACGTAGCGCGGGTCGGCCTGCTCTTCCGCCGTGAGCGGCGTGAGGCACGCGAAGCATTGCGTGGACTCCGTCTCGTGCAGCGACGGATCGACGCCGACGCGTTGATCGAACACGAAACACTCGCCGTCGTAATGGGCGCCGCCGCAGTCCTCGAAGTATTTCAGGATGCCGCCTTCGAGTTGGAAGATGTTCTTGAAGCCCTCGCGTTCCATGAATGGCCCGGCCTTCTCGCAGCGGATGCCGCCGGTGCAGAACATCACGATGGGCTGGTCCTTCATCTCCGGCGGGAGCTTGCGCACGGCGGCGGGAAAGTCGCGGAAATGATCCACGCCAATCGGCAGCGCATTGCGGAAGGTGCCGAGCTTCACCTCGTAATCATTGCGCGTATCGAGCAGCACGACCGGCCTGCCGTGGTCGAGCCACTCCTTGAGCTTGCGTGGCGGCAGCTTGGGCGACGTGTGTTGTTCGGGCGCGATGCCGTCCACGCCGAAGGCGATGATCTCCTTTTTCAGCCGCACGAGCATGCGATTGAACGGCTGATGGTCGCTCTCACTGAACTTCACCTCGAAGTTCGCCATCCCCGGCAGCGACCGCAGTTCGGCGAGCAAAAAATCTATCTTCTCGCGTGCGCCGGCGACGAACAGGTTGATGCCTTCCGGGCTGAGCAGAATCGTGCCGCGCAGCTGCCACTCCTTGCAGAGCTGGAGCAGGCGTCCGCGCAGCGGACCGAGGTCCGCGAGCGGAACGAACTTGTAGGCGGCGATGTTGGTGAACGTGACCATTCGAGGCTGTGGACGTTACCCCGGCGGGCGCGAAGCAAACAAGCTTCCGGTGCTCGCGACGTTTCTTTAAGCTTCGCGCCTTGCAACAACGCCCGACCAATTACTACGCGACATTGGGCCTGCATGTGAAATGCACGCCGGAGCAGATTCGTGACGCCTATCGCATTCTCGCGAAGAAGTTCCATCCTGACCTGAACCCCGGCTCCATCTCGGCGGTGCGGAAAACGCAAGAGCTGAATGAAGCTTACGAAATCCTGAGCGACCCGGAGCGGCGTCGCGCCTACGACGACTCGCTGGCCGCTGGTGAAAAGCCAAGGACTCCGCCGCGCGCGGGAAAGGTGCAGAAGAACGTGTCCCAGGACGTGGCGTTGCGTCTGGAAGAATTTTTTCGCGGGACGACGCTGGAGGTGCGCGTGAACGATCCGGGCAATCCGGACGGCCCGGAAACTTATGCGCTGGAAGTGCCGCCGGAAACAGCGCCGGGCACGCGCTTCCGGATTCGTCGAGAAGGTTATTTCAGCGGGGGCCACGTCGTCGTGCGAGTGACGGCGCGACCAGACTTTCGCTTCAAAGTGCGCGGCTCGGACTTACGATGCGACCTGCGGATCAACGCCAGGCGAGCAGCATCGGGCGGAAGCGAATCGGTGCGTGGGGCGCTGGGGAATTTCGTGCGCGTGCTGATTCCGGCGAACGTGGCGCGCGGCGAGGTGCTGCGCGTCGAAGGCGAAGGTCTGCCAAAGGCGCGCGGCGGACGCGGCGATTTGCTGGTGCGGATCATGTACACGCCGGAAGTGCGGATCACGCGGCTACGGCGTTAGCGTGCGGTCGGCGTCTCGCCGGCTGCCCGGCTTGTGAAGCAAGCAACGCGTTCGAGCCTTGGACTGGTTCCTCTGCCGACAAGATGCCGGCGGCACATTGCCCAATCATCACATCTGGCTTGGCGCGGGAGGCGATTTGCGGTTTGTTCGGCGCGTCGCCGGTGGCGAATCCATGACACCACAAGACATCTTTGAGCATTGTCCGCGCTGCGGGACGAAACGATCCCCCCAAGGTCCGCGCCAGCCCTTCGCCTGCGCGGCGTGCGGGTTTCATTACTACTTCAATCCGTGCCTCGCCGTGGCCGCGATCCTTCTGGGGCCGGATGATCGCGCGCTGTTCATCCGGCGCGCGCAGGAACCGGCCAAGGGCAGGCTGGCGATTCCGGGCGGCTTTGTGGACATCGGCGAGACGGCGGAGGCGGCGATGCGGCGCGAGATCAAAGAGGAGGTGAATCTGGAGGTCGGGCCGCTGGAGTTTCTCCTCACTGCCACGAACGAATACGACTACCGCGGCGTGGTGTATCC
>JBDHQG010000009.1:0-20187 GCA_039806925.1 Limisphaerales bacterium | reverse complement strand
CTACGCGGACTACACGAATGCCACGTTCAGCCTCTACTGGACGAACGCCGTTGACCGGCGCGCGCTGCAGGGACGGCCGTTCACCGTCGCCGGATTTTACACGTCCGCGACAAAGGAAATCGTGACGTGGAAGCAGCAGATGCCCGGATTCCTCGGCACCACGCTGTTGCACGAGGCCAGTCACGCCATCATGGACGCGCATTACGAGAACGTCCCGGCGTGGCTGATGGAAGGTTCGGCGGATTACTTCGCGTTTGCGCTGCATCCGCCGGGGGAATTGCAGCAGCGCATGATGCGCCAGCGCTGGACGCGCCTGAACGAGTGGCTGCGCGACCGCAGTCTGCTGCCGCTGGAAAAACTCCTGAACGCCACCAATGCGGACTTCAAACATCTCGAACCGGAGAAGGCTTACACGACAAGCTGGTCGCTCTTCCAGCTGCTGATGAGCAATAACAACAACCGGACCATGATGCTCACGATGCTCGGCGAGCGGCAGTCACTGCGCGAAAAACCGCCCGAATGCTCGGCCCAGATTGACCGCTTGCACTACGGCGGCTTGAAGAAGCTCGAAGCCGCCTGGCACGCGTGGATCATCGCTGGTTCCTCCGCCACGAATGCTCCACGGGGTCAATTGAGGTAAGCCGGATACATGCAGAAGGATGAAATTGAACCACGGATGCACACCGATGGACACGGATGGAGACCGGGATTCTTGACGCCGAAGGACTGCCACCCAAGGACGAGTTTGGTGCCTGTCCCCGTCCCTCGTACCCGTGTGAATCCATGTCCATCCGTGGTTGCTATTCCATCGTTCCGTATAAGCCGTCCCGTGCCGAAGCGATTCCCGCCGCGTCCTTGACGCCACCAGATGCTGTGTGTTACGAACGCCCAAGCCACAATTAGCAGTGGCGTGGCCCAGTTCTATGCGTTGTCCCAAATGCGGCTGTCAGGACGATAGAGTGATCGATTCCCGCGCTTCCGGCGGGGGAACGACCATTCGTCGCCGCCGCGAATGTCTCGGCTGTGAACATCGCTACACGACTTACGAGGAGATCGAGCGCCCGCACCTGATGGTGCTCAAGCGCGACGGCCGTTCCGAGGAACTCTCCCGCGAGAAATTGATCTCCAGCATCCAGAAGGCCTGCCAGAAACGGCCGGTCACGCAGGAGGCGATCACGGAACTCGTCGAAAACATTCTCGAGGATCTCGGCCGGAACTTTGATCGCGAAGTTCCCTACGGCGCGATCGGCACGCGGGTGATGGAAGGTCTGCGCGAGCTGGACCCGGTCGCCTACGTCCGCTACGCGAGCATCTACCGGCGCTTCGAGGAAGCCACCGATTTCGTCCAGGAAGTCAAAAAACTGGAAAAACCCCATGATACTCTTACGGCCCGATTGCCTGGTATTTAAGACCGCCGAAGGCGAATGCGTCCCGTGCTCCGCGCACGATGTGACGGTCGAGCTTATTGGCGATTCCGCCGCGTGGCTGGACACCGAGCTCGTCTCCCACGCCGCGGAGGCCGTGCTTCACTTCTTCAAGTCCGAGAAAGGCAAGGACAGCGTTTCCGTCGCTGAATTTTCCGAAGCCCTGGAACGCGTGCTGCGCGGGCTCGGCATTGATGTGAAAGCCGCGGGCAAGGACGAAGCGGCGGCGGAAGCGTCGCCCCAGGCCGCCCCGCGTCTGGTCGAGGCCGACCTCCGCGAGCTGGCGGGCGAATCCGATCTCGGCGGCGAGCTGGTTTTCTTCCCGCGCCTGCGCGATGCGCTTCGCCGCGAGCTGGACGGCTCCCCGACGGTCCTTCGTTTCAGCGGGCTGCGCGAGTGCGTCAAGCGGTTGACCGGCGCCAAGCGCTGGAGCGCGCACTGCCAGGCGCTGAACGATCAAATTGTCGATTACCTGCGCACCTGCCTGGGCGCGGAACGTTCGGGTGCGAGCTGCGCGCTGGTGGTTTGCTGACAATTTCCCATGACCCTGTTCGAGAAAATCGTCGCGCGCCAGATTCCCGCGCAGATCGTTTACGAGGACGACCTGGTGCTCGCCTTCCGCGACATCCATCCGCAGGCGCCGGAACATGTGCTGATCGTTCCGAAGAAGGCCATCCCGCGCGTGGCCGAGGCGACATCTGACGACCATGCGCTGCTCGGGCATCTCCTCCTGAAAGCGGCGGAAGTCGCGGCGAAGCTCGGGCTGAAGGACTCCGGTTACCGGCTGGTGATCAACAACGGTCGCGACGGCGGCGAATCCGTTCCTCATCTCCACTGCCACATCCTCGGCGGACGCCCGCTCGCCTGGCCGCCGGGTTGATTCGCGCTACGGCCGCAGCGAGCTGATCCGCCAGAGCATCCACGTCAGCTCTTCGTTGAACGTTCCCCGGCTTGGATAGGGAAACAGCTCCGGCGGTTCCTGATTCGCCTTGAACGCGCCCCGGTTCAAGCCGGCGTGCGGCGCCTGGGCAATCACCGTCTGCACCAGCGCGACGAAATTCAGCGCGAGATCATCGGTCAACTTCCCGCCGAGGCAGTCGAAGAGAAATTCGTCCGCCGCGACGCTGTAACGCGTCCGGCCGTCGCGCAGGAAAATCTCCAGCAGCATGTGATACCGCTCCTCATCGCCCGGCTTCAGCAAGCCCGCCTCGTCAATCGGCGTGTGCGCCGCGGACCGCAGCTGCGCCTCCTCCTTCGCGCTGCGATGCTTGCGAACCTCATCGGTCCGCACGTAGCCGGCCGCGATGAACATCACCTCGTCCCAGGGAACTTCCGTCGTGTGCTCCAGCGCGTCATACGCCAGCAGATGGCCCGGCCCGAACGCCACCCGTTTGGTTGCCCTGCCCACGGGGAGCGCCGGCAGCGCGGATTCCTTCACCAGTTCGATGTCGACGCCTTCCGCGCGCAGCGACGCCTGCAACGCATCCGCATTCTCCGCATCGAGCCCGCGCAGGAGGATGCCGTAGGCATCATGGGCGGCATTCTGCGCATCGATGTCGCGCAGGTAGGGTGAAACTGAAAAGGCGCGCTTGAGGGACTCGACGTCCGGCACCACCAGTTCCCGCTGAAGAATCGCGTATGACATAAGTCGTCTGTGTTTAGGTTGAACAGGCCGGTCGCTTCCGGCAACCCCGGAACAGTCCGGACTTTGTTCCCATTCAGTGTCGGCGCGGCCAAAAAAGCCTGAACCTCGATTTGATCTTTCGCGCGCGACCCGGTAACCAGTGGAGACATCACCGGTCGTATTCTTATGCAGATGATGCCTGACGCCGAACCATCTCGAAATTGCCGGAGCGCCCATTGTTTCTGCGTCGTTGCGTTTTTCGTCCTCCTGCTCGGCGCAACACGCCCGGCATCAGGCTCCACGCTTTCCTCTGACCTGTACAAGAAGAACATCCAGCCGCTGCTGGAAAAGTATTGCTACGACTGCCACGGCGATGGGGCGAGCAAGGGCAAGGTGAGTTTCGACACGTTCAAGTCGCACCAGGAAATGCTCGGCAGGCGCGACCTGTGGCTGGCGGTGTTGAAGAACGTCCGCGCGGGCATCATGCCGCCGGAGAAGAAGGATCGGCCGACGGCGGACGAACTGCGCGTGCTGGAGAACTGGATCAAGGGTGACGTGTTCCAGATCGATCCGGAGAATCCCGATCCCGGCCGCGTGACGCTGCGTCGGCTGAATCGTGAGGAGTATCGCAACACCGTCCGCGACCTGATGGGTTTCGATTACAAGGTGCAGGATGAGTTGCCGCCCGACGACACTGGCTATGGCTTCGACAACATCGGCGATGTGCTCACGACTTCGCCCATGCTGCTGGAAAAATATATGCAGGCGGCGGAAACCATCGTCGCCGGCGCGGTGCCGCGCGTGGGCCGCGTGATTGCTGACCGCACGTTCAATGGAAATTCCTTCCGCAATGCCGACGAGAAGCGCAAGGGCGACCGGCATTCGTTCTACGACGAGACGAAGCTTACGCGCGGGTTCAAGGTCGAGCACGCCGGCAGTTATCGCGTCGCGCTGGAGTTCGACATTCTCGGGCAGTTCGATTTCGATCCGGGCCGCGTGAAGGCGGTGTTCAAGATCGATGATCGCGAGGTCTGGACCGAGGAGATCGGCTGGCAAAACGGGAAGAAGTTCCGGCATCAGTTCGACCAGACCTGGACGCGCGGCGAACATCGCGTCGCGCTGGAACTCCAGCCGCTCACGCCGATGGAGAAGAAAAAGAACTCGCTCGAGTTCCGCCTGCTCAACGTCCGCGTCGAAGGCCCGACCGAGAAGGAGCACTGGGTGCGCCCGAAGAATTTCGACCTGTTCTTCACGAAGGACGTGCCCGAGGGGAAGTCCGCCCGTCGCCAATACGCCCGCGAGATTCTCGATCGTTTCGCCACGCGCGCGTTCCGCCGGCCGGTGGACAGGAAGACCGTGGACCGGTTGATGAACATCGCGGAAGGAACGTGGGCGGAGAAGGACAAGCGCTTCGAGGACGGCGTCGCGCAGGCGATGATTCCCGTGCTTGCCTCGCCGCGATTCCTGTTTCGCACGGAAGAAACCGAACCGGTGGCGTCCCAGAAACAGCATCCGCTCGTCGATGAATACGCGCTCGCCTCGCGCCTTTCCTATTTCCTCTGGTCCACCATGCCCGACGCCGAGTTGTTCCAACTCGCCGCCCAACGCGAGCTGCGCAAGAACCTCGACGCACAGGTGAAACGTATGCTCGCTCACGAGCGTTCCGAGGCGTTCATCGAAAATTTCATCGGGCAATGGCTCCAGGTGCGCGACGTGGAAGGCATCGACATCAACACGTTCGTCGTGCTGGGGCGTGACCGTGGTCAGGAGAATGAATTTCGCCGCACGCGTGCGCGGCTTGAAGAGTTGCGCGCCAAACCTTCGCTCACGCTGGAGGAAGAGAAGGAACGCGAGCAGATCCTTGAATCCCGCCGCAAGCGTTTCACGAACCGGCAAATGATCGAGCTTGATGGCGAATTGCGCCGCGCGCTCCGCCGCGAGACCGAGATGGCCTTCTCGTATGTCATGCGCGAGAACCGCAGCGTGCTCGAATTGCTCGACGCGGATTACACTTTCCTGAACGAGCGGCTCGCGCGGCATTACGGGCTGACGAATCTGAACATCAAGGGCGGCGAGATGCGCAAGGTCAGCCTCACGAAGGACACGCCCCGCGGCGGCATACTCACGCACGGCTCGGTGCTCATCGTCACCTCGAACCCCACGCGCACCTCGCCGGTGAAACGCGGGCTGTTCGTGCTCGAAAACATCCTGGGCATGCCGCCGCCGCCACCGCCCGCCGACGTCCCGTTGCTGGAGGATTCCGAGAAGGAAGTCGCCGGCCGCTCGCCGACCTTGCGCGAGACGCTCGCCATCCATCGCGAGAAGCCGTTGTGCAGTTCCTGCCACAACCGCATGGACCCGCTCGGTCTGGCGCTCGAAAACTTCAACGCGCTCGGCATGTGGCGCGAGACGGAACGCGGCCAGCCCATCGACGCCGCGGGCAAGCTGATCACCGGCGAGACGTTCAAGGACATCCGCGACGTGAAAAAGGTGCTGGTGGCGAATCATCGAAATGCGTTCTACGAATGCCTGACCGAGAAGCTGCTCACCTACGCGCTCGGGCGCGGCCTTCAGTATTACGACACCGAGACGCTCGACCAGATCGTCCACCGACTCGAAGGCAGCAACGGCAAGTTCTCCGCGCTGCTGGCGGGCATCATCGAATCCGCCCCTTTCCAGAAACATCGAAATCCGAGCGCGCCCGCCGACGCCCCGGCCCCGGCAGCCGCGCCTAAACAACCCGAACAACGAGCCGACACCAAACGGTAGCCAACGTGAACCGCCGCGAAGCCAGCGAGATTTGTGAAAGCCGACGTGAGGAGGTTTTCGCTTCTGTTGGTTTCCCACAGATTCAGGGCAGCCGCAGATTGGATTCTTCATCTGTGGTTGCCCTGAATCTGTGGGACAAAATTGCCTTTCTTTAATAGCCAACAAGTTTCACAGCCATGAAAACCAATCACCACAACCCGGACGCTGCTGCCCAACGTTTCGCCAGTCTGAACCGCCGCACTTTCCTGCGCGGACTCGGCGCCTGCGTGGCGTTGCCCGCACTCGAATCGGTCGTCATGCCCGGCCGCCTCTTCGCCGCCGGCAGCAAGGCTGCGAACCTCGCGCGCACTGCGACGGGCGCTCCGCTGCGCACGGCCTACGTCTATTTCCCGAACGGCGCGATCCAACCGGCCTGGTGGCCGAAGGGTGAAGGCGCGAACTTCGAGCTCAGCCCGACGCTCCAGCCACTCGCGCGCGTGAAGCACCAGCTTCAAGTGCTCGGCGGAATGGACCATGTGAACGCCACGCCCGGACCTGACGGCGCTGGCGATCACGCCCGCGCCAGCGGCACGTTCCTCACCGGCGTGCGCGTGAAGAAGACCGCCGGCTCGGACATCCAGGCCGGCATCTCCATCGATCAAGTTGTGGCCAATCAGGTCGGCCACCTCACGCGCTTTCCCTCGCTCGAACTCACCTGCGACGCCGTGCGCAAGTCCGGCAACTGCGATTCCGGCTACTCCTGCGCCTACCAGTACAATCTCTCCTGGCGCTCGGCGAACACGCCCGTCGCGCCCGAGCCGAATCCGCGCCTGCTCTTCGAGCGTCTCTTCGGTGGCGGCGCGGCCGGCGAACGTGCCGAGAGTTTTGCGAAACGTCAGGCCCAGCAACGATCCATTCTCGACTTCGTGCTCGATGACGCGCGCGCGTTGCAGGGCAAGATGACGCATCGCGACAAGGCGAAGCTCGACGAGTATCTCACCAGCGTGCGCGAGATCGAGAAGCGCATTCAGAAGACCGAGCGCTTCGGCAAGACGCCCGATCCGTCCATCGACACGCCCGCCGGCATCCCGTCGAGCTTTGAGGATTACATCCAGGTGATGTTCGACATGCTCGTGCTCGCGTTTCAGACCGACTCGACGCGCATCGCGACCTTCCTGATGGCGAACGAAGGCAGCAACCGCGCCTTCGCCGAGATCGGCATCCCCGAGGGTCACCACTACCTCACGCATCATCAGAACAAGCAGGACATGATCGACAAGGTCGCGCAGATCGACCTGTTCTACCTGCAACAGTTCGCGAAGTTCCTGCACAAGATGGAGCAGACGAAGGATGTGGACGGCAAATCGCTCCTGCACAACTCGATGATCGTGTACGGCAGCGGCAACGCCGACGGCAACCGTCACACCCATGTGAATCTCCCCGTGCTGCTGGCCGGCTCCGGCGGCGGCACGCTCACGCCCGGACGCTTCGTGAAACACGGCGGCGTTCCGATGAGCAACCTCCTCCTCAGCATGGCCGACCGCATGGGCGCGCAAGGCGTGGAGCGGCTCGGTGATTCGACGGGGCGGGCGAAGAATGTTTGACCGCCGTTGCATCTGGCGACTGGTCGATAACGTATCCCGGTGCAAAGCCGTTCATATATCGGAGACACTCCAGTCATGCGCGCGGTGGCTTTCAACTCCGACGGACCGTTGTCCATCCCGGATATTCTCATGGCTCCACCTGGCGTGCAGTCGAAGATTTCTGACCGTTTGCATAACGCGTTTTGGCCGGCAACGTTTGAACAGAGATTCCTTCCTTTCCGTCCTCTCTAGGCTATTAATCTGGCCTGAGACTCATGAAACGCGTCGCCCTGTATTCCTTCGTCCTGGCGCTGGCCGCCGGAACTTCCATCGCCCAGCTGGTTCCCGAGCCTCCGGAGCCCATCGTGGGTGGTCGCATGCCGGCCTTGAGCCCGGATGGCAAACGCCTCGCCTTCGTCTATCGCGGCGACATCTGGATTGCCCCGTCGAGCGGCGGACGCGCCACGCCGTTGACGCAGCATGTCGAGACCGACGCGTATCCGATGTTCTCGCCGGACGGCAAATGGGTCGCGTTTGCCAGCCGTCGCAATGGCAACTGGGACATCTTCGCCGTGCCCTCGGAAGGCGGCGCCGCCCGGCAGCTCACCTGGCATTCGGGCAGCGACATTCCGCAGGGCTGGAGCCCGGACGGGAAGTCGATCCTCTTCGCCGGGCGGCGTGACACGCCGAATTACGCGATCTATTCGCTCGACGTGTCGACGCTGCGGTCCACGGTGTTGTGCGAGGATTACGCGCAGCTGAACTCGCCCAATTTCTCGCCCGACGGCAAGAGCGTCGTCTATGGGCGTTACGGGTTTCATTGGACGCGCCCGCGTTACCAGGGCTCGGCGGCGCAGCAGATCTGGCTGCTGGATGTCGCCGGCAAATCCCGCAGGCCGCTCACCAGCGATCAATCGCAGCATCTCTGGTCGCGCTTTCTGCCCGACGGCCGGGGCGTGCTGACGGTGACGGTGGGCGAGGCGACGCCGTCATCCAGCCCGATGAACGAGAACATCCCGGCGATCATCGACAGCCCCGAGCGCACGCCGAACCTGTGGAAGTTCGAGCTCGACGGAAAGGGCAGGCAGCTCACGACGTTCATCGGGGGTTCCGTGCGCTGCCCCACGGTGGCGGCCAGGTCCGGCGACATCGCGTTCGAGTACGAGGCCGATCTCTGGATGCTCCACGGCGGAAAGGGCGAGCCGGAACGCGTCGAGCTGTTTGTTTCCGCGGATGACAAGCAAACCACGCGTCGTCGCGAGAAGCTGACCTCGGGCGTGACCGAACTGGAGCCCTCGCCCGACGCCAAGACGGTGGCGTTTGGCCTGCGCGGGGATATCTGGACCATCCCGGTGGACAAGCCCAAGGGCGTGGCGGGCCGCAACGCCGACCTCGCCAGGCGCCTCACCGACTGGGTCGGTGAAGACTCGGATTTTGCGTGGTCGCCCGACGGACGGAAGCTTTACTTCACCTCGGATCGCGAGTTCACCACGCGCCTCTACGAGCTCGATCTTACGACGCTCAAGGAACGCGCGCTTTGGAACCGTGACGAAAACATCACGCGCATCCAGACGTCGCCGGACGGGAAGCAGCTCGCTTTCTGGGTCTCCGGCACGGAAGGCGGCCTGTACGCGCTGCCAGTTGAATCCGGCGAGGCGCGCCGCATCGTCAAGATCCCCGGGCCGCAATGGCGCGGCATGGGCGGCGGTGATTTCGCCTGGTCGCCGGACCAGAAATGGATCGCCTACAGCGCGCGCAGCGAAAGCCGGGCGTGGAACATCTTCATTGTCCCGTCCGAGGGCGGGGCGCCTGTGAACGTCACGCAGTTATACGCCGAGCACAGCGAGCCCGCCTGGTCGCCGGACGGGAAATACCTGTTCTTCCAGAGCACGCGCGAAGGCAGCGGGCTTTATGTGCTGCCGCTCAAGCCCGAGCCGGTGCGCAGTTCGGACACGGACATCAAATACGAGAAGCCCGGCACGAACCTGACGGTGGAGATCGATTTCACGGACATCTCGCGCCGCATCCGCCGGTTCTCCTCGCAATCGCCGCAGTCGGACCTGCAGGTCGCGTCCGATGGTTCGGTGATGTTCCTTTCCGAGGGGGACATCTGGTCCGTCACCTACGACGGCAAGGACACCAAGCGCCTCACCACCGGCGGCGGCAAGACGGCGCTGCGCCTGGCCCGCGACGCGAAGAAGCTCTCCTACATGCAGGGCGGCGAGATGTATGTCGCCGGCCTCGATGGCAAGAGCGGCGAGAAAGTCACCTTCACCGCGGAGTGGGAGCGCGACGTGCGCGCCGAGCGCCGCGCGGCTTTCACGCAGTTTTGGAACAGCTACCAGCGCGGTTTCTACGATCCCAATTTCCACGGCCGCGACTGGGCGGCCATCCGCAGCCGCTACAAGAGGCTGCTGGACGCCGTCGAAACCAACGACGAGTTCGCGACGCTGCTGCACATGATGATTGGCGAGCTGGAAACCTCGCACGCGGAAGTGTCGCCGGCGGGCGGCGGGGCTCCGGCAACGGCTCCGGCCCCACCCCGCAGCTGGGCCTGATGTTCGACTACGATTACGAGGGCCCGGGCATCAAGGTGAAGAGCGTGCCGACGGGCGCGCCGGGTTCATATCCGAAGACCGAGCTGCGCGCGGGCGACATCATCCTGACGATCAACGGCCAGGAGGTGGGCCTGGACGAGAAGTTCTACGAGTTCATCGGCGACAAGCAGGGGCGCGAGTTTGAGTTCCTCGTGAACACCAACACGGGCACTGCCGGCGCCCGCACGGTGAAGTACCGCGTGCTGTCCGACGGCGAGTGGAGCGACATCAATTACCGCAACCGCATTGAACGCCTCCGCAAATACGTCGAGGAAAAGAGCGGCGGCAAGATCGGCTACCTGCACCTCGCGGCGATGAGCATGAGCAACCAGATCAAGTTCGAGCGCGAGGCTTACGAATACATGGCCGGCAAGGAGGGCATGATCATCGACGTGCGCTTCAACGCCGGCGGCAACATCTCGGACACGCTCATCGACTGGCTCGAGCGCAAGGCGCACGGCTACTTCCGCCCGCGCGACGCCAAGCCGGAGAAGGCGCCCTACAACGCGTGGGAGAAGCGCTGCATGGTGCTGCTCAACGAGCACAGCTATTCCAACGGCGAGATGTTCCCGGCGGCGATGCGCACGCGCGGCCTGGCGACGCTCATCGGCATGCCGACCCCGGGCTACGTGATCTGGACGAGCGAGCTGCGCCTGGTGGACGGCACCGGCGCGCGCATGCCCGGCAGCGGCGTGTTCCGCCTCGACGGCACGAACATGGAGAACAACGGCGAGAAGCCGGACATCCGCATCCCCATGTCGCCCGAGGACTGGCTGGCGAACCGCGATCCGCAGCTCGACAAGGCGATCGAGCTGCTTGGCGGCAAGTCGGAGACCGTGGAGCGCGAGAAGACTTCGGGCGGCGGCAAGCCGGAGGCGACCTCGCGATAAACGAACGACGGACGGATTACTCCTTCGGATGCTTTGGGCGGGAGCTTCGGCTCCCGCCTTGCATTTCCGCCAGCGCCTGTTCGCCGAGCGGCTCCGGCTGTTTCACGCGGAAGCTGTCGCTCCACTCGCGCGTGAAGTCCCGCTGCCACCTCGCGTTCACCGCGGCGGTGAGGCTCATGGCGAGCAGCGCGCCCAGGCTGGCCAGCGCCATGTCCTTGTGCGCGTCCCAGATGTCGCCCTGCGTGCCGAGATACGCCATCCCCAGCTCGCCGCCGAACACGCCGACAGCCAGCCATTCGATCAGCTCGTAGAGCATCGAGCTCGACATCGTGAGATCCAGCGGCAGGAAGTAACCCCAGAAGCCGCGGACGTTGACGATGCGGAGGAAGATCTCGCGGATGGGATAGGCGAACAGGAAGCCGTAGAGAAAGTGAAGGATGCGGTCGTAGTTGTTCCGCTCCCAGCCGACGAGCGCGTTGAAGCTGCGGCCGGTCAGCGCGCGGAACCATTCGTCGTAAGGCACCAGGGCATACGTGTAGTGCGATCCGATTTCGTGCAGGCAGAGGAAAAGGAAGATGAGCGTGTAGGAGAGCCGCGAGAACACGAACCTGTCGCGGATGAACCAGAACACCACGGCCGCAAACACCACGAGCACGTTCTCCAGCAGCCAGTCGCCGCGGTCGTGGGGCCGGATCGCCAGCGGGATGGCGAGCGCCAGGAACAGCACGCTCAGGATCACCATGTGCCGGCGGTATCGGGGACTGACATCGGTCCGCCGGTGGCGGGATCGGTGGGCGGAACCAGGAGGGCGCTTGTTCAATCGACGTAGATGAACTCGTTCAGGTTGAGCAACGCCCGGCAGACTTCCGCCAGGCTGCGCTGCTGTGCCATGCGAAGACAGGCTTCAAGCTCCGGCTTCTCCGGGCCCCGTTGCAGCGCGAGCTGGAAGGCGCGTTCGATTTGGCGGACCGGGGATTCTCCCGCTTCCGACCTCACCCGCCGGCTGAAGCGTTGCGCGGCTTCCACGGCCAGCGGGGAGTTCAGCAGCGAGAGCGCCTGGGGCGCGACGGTCGATTCGTTGCGGCGCGCGCAGGACGCCGAGTTTTCCGGCAGGTCGAACGTCTCCATGAACGGCACGCGCACCGTCCGTTTCTGGACGAGGTAGATGCTGCGGACGTGCTGCTCCGGCTTCGGCGACGGATACCAGCCCTTCGTCTTCGTCTCGTTGTCGTCGAGGAACGCCGGGTTCGCCTGAAGGATCTCCGGCGGCAGCTCGGGCCAGACCGGCGGGCCACCCGACTTGTTCGTCAGCAGGCCGGACACGGCGAGCAATCCATCCCGCAACTGCTCGGCGCTCAGCCGGCGCGGTTCGCGCCCGGCGTGACGGTACGTCGCGCTGGTGACGATCAGCCGGTGCAGCTTCTTGAGCGACCAGCCGCCGCGGACGAATTCCGTCGCGAGCCAGTCGAGCAGCTCCGGATTTTCCGGGCGCGCTCCCGCGAGGCCGAAATCGTTCGGCGTCGCCACCAGGCCTTCGCCGAAGTAACCCTGCCACACGCGATTCACGAGCACGCGCGCCGTGAGCGGGTTGTTCGGGGAAGCGATCCATTCGGCGAGCGTGAGCCGGCGGCCAGTGGATTTCTTGTTGGCGACGGCCTGAATCTTCGCCGGATTCGGATCCAGCGCGGAGAGAAAGCCCGGCTCCACTGGTTCGCGTTCCGCCTTGTGATCGCCCTGGAAGAGAATCTTCGTGGCGCGCACCTTGTCCTTGTCGTCCGCGGCGAGCAATCCGAGCGTGAACTCGCGCCGTTGCTTCTTCAGCCCGGCGATCTCCTTCTCCAGCGCGTCGTGCTTCGCTTTCTCATCGTCCTTGAGCGCGGCCTTCACCTCCTTGTCACCGGGCTCGACCTTCCTCTCGATGCCTTCGATCTTCGATTTGAGATCGTTCGTCCGCTGCGCCTTCGGAGTGTCGAGCAACAGCTTCTCTTCCGGCGTGAGCTTCACGAAACGTTCGTCGCGCATCCGCTTCCTGATGGCGGCGAGGATGTCGTCCCGCTGCCGGGCGATCGGCTTGATCTTCTCGTCGATTGCTTTGTTGTGCGCGCGGATCGCCTCCTGTTCGGCGGCGAGATCCAGCGGCGTGTCATCCGCGTACTTCACGGGCTCGAAGAACGCGCGCAGCCGGAAGTGATCGGCCTGCGAGATGGGATCGTATTTGTGATCGTGACAACGGCAGCAGCTCATCGTCAGGCCGAGGAACGCGCTGCCGGTCGTCTCCGTCAGGTCCGCCATCCACTCGGCGCGGGCGCGGTCCTGCTCGTTGAACGCGCCCGCCGAATTGTCCTGCGGACCGAGCCGCAGATACGTCGTCGCGATCAGCGCGTCCTGCTCGGCGGCATCCTTCGGCGCGCCTTCGAGCAGCTCGTCGCCGGCAAGCTGCTCGCGGATGAAGCGGTCGAACGGCTTGTCCGCGTTGAACGAACGGATCACGTAATCGCGGAAACGCCACGCCCTGGGCCGGAACTCATCCCAGTCAAAGCCGTTGCTGTCGCTGTAGCGAATCACGTCCAGCCAGGCGCGCGCCCAGTGCTCGCCGTGGCGCGGCGACGCGAGCAATTCCTCGACGAGCCGTTCGAAGGCATCAGGCCGGCGGTCGGCGAGGAAACGTTCCATCTGCTCCGGCGTGGGCGGCAGGCCCGTGAGATCGAAGTAAAGCCGGCGGGCCAGCGTGCGCTTGTCGGCCTCGCGTGGCGGCGGTGTTCCGGCTGTCTCCAGCTTCGCCAGCGTGAATCGATCGAGCGTCGTGCGCGCCCAGCGTTTGTTCTTCACGGCGGGCGGCTGGACGTGCCTCACGGGCTTGAGCGACCAGAGATCCAGGCGCTGCCCGCCGAAGATGCGGACGATGGGATTGCGCTTGTCGCTCCACGCGTCGCCGATCCGTTCGCCGGGCGCGAGTTTGGGTGTCGCCGCGAGCGCGGCGGCTTTCGGCCAAGGCGCGCCGTCGCGAATCCAGCGTTCGATCACGGCGACGTCGTTCGTGGTGAGCTTCTCCTTCGGCGGCATCTCGAGATCCTTCTTCGAGTGCATCACCGCGTGGAGCAGGAGCGAGTCGCCCGGCCGGCCCGGCACCACGGCGCGCTCGCCGGAATCGCCGGCCTTCAGGATGGCTTCGCGCGAATCGAGCCGCAGGCCGCCCTTCACCTTGTCAGCTCCATGACAGCTGACGCAGCGCGATTCGAGCAACGGCCAGACCTTGTCGGTGAAAAGCTGCCCGGTTTCTTCGCCGTCGGCGGACACAGCAAAACCCGTGAGCGCGCTGGCGAGCAGCAAAATCCGGCCGGCTTTCATGACACGCACCATGCCCTGAACCGGACGCGCGGGCAAATGCGTTTGTTCGAGGAGCGTCGGCATGGAGAGGTGAACTCACCGCTGCGCGGAGGGCGCATCTGGCGGGCGTGTTGCCCCAACACGCGGACCGCGACCGGTCCCCGGTCGCAGCGGGTGAAGCGCATCGGGCATCGTGGAAGTTTGGCAGCACTGTGGTCCGGGCGGCGCGCTGCGAGCCCGGACGGCTCGCGGTCCGAGGTTGTGACGGCACTTGAGCCACACGCACTCCAGATGCGCCCTTGCGCGATCGGAGCGGCGAATTGCCCGTGGCATCGGTCTACTTTCCCTGTAACCTCGCCCCACGCACGTCTCAGGAAGCAGGTGTTATGAGCCACACCGTCAAACTACCGACCTGTCCGAAATGCGGCCTTCCGATTCCCCAGGAAGCACCGCAAGGACTCTGCCCCAAGTGCGTTCTCCTCGTCGCCGCCACGGCCACGGAACAAGGCGTCCCGGCCACGGCCACGAGCGAGATTCCGTCCATCGAGCGCATCTCCAAAGCCTTTCCGCAGCTTGAGATCCTCGAACTCATCGGGCGCGGCGGCATGGGATTCGTCTTCAAGGCGCGTCAGCCGCACCTCGACCGTTTTGTCGCGCTCAAACTTCTGCCCGACAAGCTGGCGAAGGACGCGCAGTTCGCCGAGCGCTTCAATCGCGAGGGTCGCGTGCTCGCGAAGCTGAACCATCCGAACATCGTCAGCGTTTTCGACTTCGGCCAGACCGGCGGCTTCTACTATCTCACGATGGAATACGTCGATGGCGTGAACCTGCGCCAGGCGATGCGTGCCGGACGGTTCTCGCCCGCCGAGGCGCTCTCCATCGTGCCGAAGGTTTGTGAGGCGCTCCAATACGCGCACGAACAGGGCATCCTCCATCGCGACATCAAGCCCGAGAACATCCTGCTCGATGCGAAAGGCCGCGTGAAGATTGCCGACTTCGGCATCGCCAAGCTCGTCGGCGAAGACCAGCCGAACATCACGCTCACGAACACGGGCGCGGCCCTGGGCACGCCGCACTACATGGCGCCGGAGCAGTTGGAGAAGCCGGCGACGGTCGATCATCGCGCGGACATCTATTCGCTCGGCGGCGTCTTCTACGAAATGCTGACGGGCGAGCTGCCCATCGGTCGCTTCGCCGCGCCGTCGAGCAAGACACCGGTGAACACGACGGTGGACGACGTTGTCTTCCGCACACTGGAGAAGGATCGCGAGCGCCGCTTCCAAAGTGCGGGCGAGATGCGGACGCAGGTGGAACATCTCGGTGCGACTGCGGGAAATTTTGAACCGTCAGCCGCCGGCGAATCGATTGAAGGCGAACGGCGTTACTCCCACTGGTCCATCTACGGCGCCATTGCGGTCGGGCTGAGTCTGCCAGTTCCCTTCGCAGCCATCATCGCGTTGCTCACAGGACGCGGCGGGATCGGCCCGGGAGAACTCTGGCTCGCGCTCGGCAGCGTGGCGCTGCCGGGCCTCGGCGGAACATTGCTCGGCTGGCTGGCCTTGAACGAAATCCGCGAAAGCCGCGGCCGAGTGAAAGGTCTCCCGCTGGCGATGTTCGCCACGCTGTTCTGGCCGCTGACCATCCTTGGCGCAATCACAGTCGGAGTGCCGATGGTCATCATCGTGCCCAGCCGCGAACCGACCGCCGCCCACACCGTCGGGCGCTTCCTGGTTCTGCTGCTGCCGGCGGCGGTGATTGCGTTCAGCTTCTGGGCGATTCACGCGACGGCGCGCTGGGCAGGCCAACGACAGGTTACGCAGCAACGCGGCATCCTCAACTGGGTCTTCATCGCCGTGCTCGTGATTGGCATGGGCGTGGTGATGGTGACCAAACCTTCGCGCCAAACACCTGCCACGATTCCGACATCCGCCGAAGCAGCACCGATGATCCAGTTCACCTTCACCAGCGTGGAACTGCGCGAGGAGCAGGGCTCGCGCTGGCTGGCGATGGATTACGTCGAACAAGTCCGCGGCGACTGCCAGGAAACTTTCCGCTACGATGCAAAGGTGCCCGGTTTCACCGCCCAAACGCGCAAGGACTCTCGCCTGTCCGATGCCAAGGCCGGTTTTGCCCCCGTCCGGCATCAACGCATCTTGTGGAAGCTACCCGACAGCCTGCCGCAAGCCGACGCGCTCGCATTGCGCGACCTCGTTGCCAAAGAGTGGATTGGCAAATCCACCGCCATCGAACCCGGCGACGAGCGCGTGCTCTTCAAGACTCTGGTGCCAGATGGCGGCACACTCGCCACCGCCGTGGGTGTGAAGCTCGGCTCCGATGGCAACGCTTCCGGCACAGCGCGGCAAGCCGCAGCTTCGGCGGAACTGTGGAGGCCCGACCCGGCACTGGTCGAGCAGCCGAAGCCCTACGAGATTCTCCAGGAAGCCGCCAGCCTTGCCAAGGAAGGCCAGTATGAACAGGCGCTGCAACGGCACCTTTGGTATCACCACCATGCACTTGAGTTTCAGCCCAGCCAGGCTGGTGTGCGGCTGTCCTTCGCCTTGATGCAATGGATGGAACTGGCCCGGCGTTACCCGAAGGCCAAGGATGCGCTGCTCGAGATCCGCGATCAGGGCACGCGTGTATTCTCCGGCGGCAGCGGCTCCTTCAGCAACTTTGTAGAAACGAGCTTCATTAACAAGGCCCTTGGCGAAGACTACGCGACCGTCGCGTTGTTCAAGACCATTCAGCAGCATGACCCAAAGCTCGCCCGCCGGTGTTATCAACTCGTCGCAGACCAACTTGTGGAGACGGGCGAATACGCCCTGTCTGCGAGTTTCATCCCCGAAACCCAACAGAGGTTTGACCAAATCTACTCGCAGAGGGAAAAAAAGTGGAAAGCGGCGCGCGACCCGAAGTCAGCCCCGGACCTGCTCCGCAAGGAAGCCGACCGGGTTTTTATCAAAGAAATCCGTACCTTCATCGAAATCCTCGTGGGCACAGGGCGCAGAGAAGAAGCGAACGATGTTCGCGACCAAGCCGTCGCCGTGCTCGATGTGCCTGAACTGCGCTCCGCAGTCACAGATGCAGAAGAGCGGGTGGCAAAACATTCTGTCGTGCCGACAAAACCTTGAGTCACGAAACTTCAACCCCCGCCTTCGCCCCCACACGCTGGACACTCATTCTGCGTGCGCGGGGCGAAACGCCGGAGGCGCGGGCGGCGCTAGGTGAATTGTGCGAGGCGTATTACCAACCGGTGCTGCGCTTCCTGCGTCGCGAGGGACGCGAGGAAGACTCCGCACGCGAGCTCACGCAGGAATTCTTCGCGCGCATCCTGGCTCGTGGCGCGTTTGAGGAGGCGGACCCGGAGCGCGGGAAGTTTCGCTCCTACCTGCTCGGCGCGCTGAAACATTTCCTCGCCGACCACCGCAAGCACGAGCAGCGCCTCAAACGCGGCGGCGGGGTGGCGCCGGAATTTCTCGACGCAACTCCCACCGATGGTGAGCACGAGCCCATTCAAGTCGCCGATGATTCCACGCCTGCGCCCGAAGCGTTCTTCGACCGCGAGTGGGCCCTGGCGGTGATGGCGCGTGCGCTGGAAGTGTTGCGGAAGGAGTTCGCGGACGGCGGCAAGGCGGAACAATTCGAGACGCTCAAGCGGTGGCTGATGGGCGAATCATCGTCCATGTCGCAGGCGGACGCGGCGCGGAAGCTCGGCTTGAGCGAGGGCGCGGTGAAGGTGGTGATTCACCGCCTGCGCAAACGCTTCCGCGATGCCGTGCGCGCGGAGATTTCCCAGACGCTGCGCGATCCGTCGGTGGTGGATGAGGAGCTGCGTCACCTCATCGAGGCGCTGGCTTGAGGGCGTATTGCCCAAAGCCCGGACCGCGACCGGTCCCCGGTCGCAGCGGGTGAAGCGCACCGGGCACCGTGGAAGTTTGTCAGGTCGCCGTCCGGGCCACGCGCTGCGACCCGGGATGGCTCGCGGTCCGTGAACTCCTCCTTCGTTTGGGCAATACGCCCATGAGGGCAATCCGCACGCGAGGGCGCAGAGCTTTGTGGAAGGATTCCCGGTCATCGGAAGGCCGGCGGATTGCCAGTCCCTCTGGCACGACGCCGAGAATCGAACTCCGTCGTGTGCTTCCCATTTTCCCGAAGCGATCCTAGTCTTCCCGCGATGGCGGAGCCGACGAAATGGATGCGCTTGCTGGGGCAGTTGAACGAACTGCTCCGCAAACACTGGCGCAAGGCCATCATCATCCGCGACCGGGTGCGCCTCAGCGAGGAGGCGGTTCACCTGTTGATGGCCGGCGTGGTGGGAATCGTCGGCGCGTTGGCGAACGTCGCCTACCACGCGGTCAACGAGCTGCTGAAGCTCATCGTGCTGTCGGACAAGGGGGAGATCGCCGAGATCGCCGCCAGCCTTCCCATGTGGCAGCGGCTCGTCATCCCGGCCGTGGGCGGGCTGGCCGCAGGGCTCATCCTTTATCTCGGGCTGCGCATGATGGCGCATCCGGGCCTGACGAATCTTCTCGAGGCCGTCGTCGCCGGTGACGGCCGCCTCTCGCTGCGCACCGGCGCGTTGAACGCCGCGTCGTCGCTCATCAGCATCAGCACCGGCGCTTCGATTGGCCGCGAAGGCCTGCTGATCCAGATCGCCTCGACGCTTGCCTCCAAGCTGGGCCAGCTCGGCAGGTGGCCGCCCTACCGGCTGCGCCTCATGGTCGCCTGCGGCGCCGCGGCCGGCGTGGCGGCGGGCTGCAACGCGCCGATCAGCGGCGCGGTGTATGCCGCGCAGATCGTGCTCGGAAATTTCTCGATGAACCTCTTTGCGCCGCTGCTGGTTTCGTCCGTGGTGGCGTCGGTCCTGTCGCGCACGTTCTTCGGCACCGGCCATTGGTTCGAGGCGCCGATGTTCGAGTTCACGCGGTTGTCGCAGCTGCCGTGGTTCCTGTTGCTGGGCGGATTCTGCGGCGCGGTCGGCGCGCTGTTCCTCAAGTCGCTCCGCTTCGGCCAGGCGTGGTTCGACAAGCTGCCCGCGCCGATCTACGCCCGCCTGGCCATCGGCGGCCTGGTGGTCGGCGTGATTGGTCTTCAATACCCGGATGTCTGGGGCAATGGCTATGCCGCCACGGATCGCCTGCTGCGCAGCGAGCCGATGATCCTGCCGATCCTCGGGCTGTTCGCGGCGAAGTTTCTGGCCACGACGGCCACCGTCAGCTCGGGCGTGGTGGGCGGCGTGTTCACCCCCACGCTCTTCATGGGCGCGGCGGCGGGCAGCCTGTTTGAGGTGCTGCTGCACCTCGCGGGTTTTGGCGAAAACATTCCCACCGGCTGCTTCGCCCTGGTCGGCATGGGCGGCACGCTCTCGGCGACCACGCATTCGCCGTTGCTTGCGATGATCATGCTCTTCGAGCTGTCGTTGAACTACTCGCTCATGCCGCCGTTGATGTTGACCTGCGCGGTGTCGACGCTGGTCGCGCGCGGCCTCCACCGGGAATCGATCTACACGGAGCCGCTGCGGCGCAAGGGGCTGGTGCTGGACCGCGAAAACATCCGTCCCGGCGCGGCCACGGAACGGACGGTGGCCGACCTGATGCGCGCGCCGATCCCGCCGCTGTCGGAGAACGCGCTGTTTCGCAACATCGCGGATCGTTTCCTGAAGATGCCGAACAATTTCCTGCCGGTGGTCAACGACGACGGCCGGTTGACCGGCGTGGTGGCGCTGCACGATCTGAAGGAGCACTTGAACGTGGAGATGGAGCTTTTCAGCGTCATCGCGGCGGACATCATGCGTCCGGTGCCGCCGTTTGTGACGCCGGATCAGCGCCTCGCGGATGTGTTTCCGGTGCTGCTGGGCTGCGAGCTGCGGAACATCCCGGTGGTGAACAATGCAACGGAACGACGGCTCATCGGCAGCATTTCGCGGGCGGAAGCGCTCGGGCTGTTGTCCGAGGCAATTGTGGCGCGGAACGCGGCGGGGTGATCTTCCTCAAG
>JBDHQG010000385.1:0-4810 GCA_039806925.1 Limisphaerales bacterium | reverse complement strand
GGCGCATCATCGGCAAGCACCACGGCGAGGTGATCGACGATCCCGACCAGCCCGGCAACAAGGTGCTCAGGCTCACCGCCACCGGCAGCACCGAGCACATGAGCAATCACGGTGAAACCACGCTCGCCGGAGGGCGCGACACGGTGAACGGGCGCGAGTATCTCATCACCTTCCGCGCAAAATGGATCAGCGGCTCGCGCCAGTTCCACACGCGGCTTTACTTCAACCGCCTCGCCCGCACCACCCACCTCGACGCGCCGGAACGGCACGGCACGCCGGGCGCGCCAAACACGGCGTTCGTTTCAAACATCGGCCCCACTTTTGACGGGCTGCGTCATTCGCCCGCCGTTCCGGGCGCCTTCCAGCCCGTGGTGGTTTCCGTTCGCGCCTCGGATCCGGACGGCATCAATGAACTCGCTGTGTGGTGGCGGCCGGACGGCGGCAGCTGGAGCAGCCTCGTGATGGTTTCGGACGCCGGCGATTCGGGCCGCTTCACCGCCACGCTGCCGGGACGCCCCGCCGGCTCCATCGTCCAGTTCTACGTGGAGGGCACCGATGGCCGCGGCGTCCGCTCGCTCTTCCCCGCGGGCGGGGCGGATTCCCGGGCGCTCTACCAGGTGGACGACGGCCTCGCCGCCACCAACGGCCTGCACAACTTCCGCCTCGTGGCCCTCGGGGCGGACACGGATCAACTGCTGCGCACCGTCAACCTGATGAGCAACGAGCGCATCGGCTGCACGATCATCCATGACGAGCAGGAAATTTTCTGCGACATGGGGCTTCGCTTGAAAGGCAGCGAGCACAGCCGCACCACCACGCAGCGTCTCGGCTTCAACATCAGCTTCCCGAGCGCGCAGAAATACCGCGGCATCCACGGCACCGTGGCGCTGGATCGATCGGAAAGCGTGGGCTTCGGCCAGCGCGAGATGATGATTCACCAGACGCTGAACCACGCCGGTGGCGTGCCGACCAAGTATCACGATCTCGTTCAAATCATGGCCCCGCGTCCAGACTACACCGGCACGGCGGAGCTTCAGCTCGCGCGTTACTCGGATGTGTTCCTGGACGATCAGTTTGAGAACGGCGGCGACGGAACGGTTTTCGAATACGAGCTGGTCTATCAGCTCAACTCCACGGACACCGGCACGCCGGAGGGCAACAAGGTTCCCAACCCCGACTCGGTCGTCGGCACGACGATCCGCGATCTCGGCGATACCAAGGAGAACTACCGCTGGACGATGTTGATCAAGAACAACGGTGATCGTGATGACTACAGCCGGATCATGGCGTTCTGCAAATGGATGGCGGCCGCCGGAACGAACTTCACCAGCCAGATCACAACCCTCGTCGACGTGGACCTCTGGCTGCGCGGCACCGCCGTGAACGTCCTCTCCGGCGCGGGCGACAGCTACGGCGGCGACGGCTCGCAGCACAACGTGCAGTTTTACGTCCGGCCGGCCGATGGGCGCGTGATCTATTTTCCGCACGACGTGGACGCCTTCTTCGACGCGAACCGCAGCGTGATACCGAACAGCGATCTTTCCAGGATCATCGCCGTCCCCGCCCACGCGCGCGCCTACTACGGCCATCTCCGGGAGATTTTGGAAACCACCTACAACGCGAGCTACATGACGCGCTGGGCGAATCACTTCAAACGCCTGCTGCCGGCGCAGGATTTCGCCGGGCACCTCGCGTTCATCACCCAGCGCGGAACCGTGGTGAACAACGCCATCAACGCCGCCGTGCCGAACATCGCCTTCGCCATCAGCACGAGCGGGGGAAACAATTTCAGCACCACGAACAACACGATCACCTTTGCCGGAACGGCGCCGCTGGCCGTGCGTTCCATCGAGATCAACGGCGTGAGTTACCCGATCACCTGGACCAGCGCCACGGCGTGGTCCGTCCAGCTCCCGCTGCTGAGCGGTCCGAACCCGCTTGTGGTTCAGGGCGTGGATCGCTCCGGAATCCGCCTCACGAACGCCCTCGACACCATCACGGTCACCAACAACGGTTCCGGCGCGCTCCTGCCGGTGGTGATCAACGAGTGGATGGCGGACAACGTCGGCCCGGATGGTTTTCCCGATCCGGCCGACGGCCTGTTTCAAGACTGGTTCGAGCTGTTCAACCCGAACACCAACGCCGTCCCTCTCGCGGGCTTCCATCTCACCGACTCGTTGAGCCAGCCGTCGAAATGGCGGATCCCGCCGGGCACCGTCATCGCGCCGGGCGGATTCCTCCTCGTCTGGGCCGACAACGAGCCGGAGCAGAACTCGCTCTATCCCGTCAACGGCCAGCTTCATGCGGGATTTCAACTCAGCGCCGGAGGCGAGGCGCTGGCGCTGTTCTCGCCCGGGCTCGTGGCGCAGCACGCGGTCGTGTTTGCTCCTCAGCTCGAAAACATCAGCCAGGGTTTATTCCCCGACGGCGCGACGAATTCCGTTTACTCCATGACCAACTGGACCCCGCGCACCGCCAACACGCTGGCCGGTCGTGAAGAGCTTCGCGTCGTGTCCTTCAACGGCACCGCTGTCACGCTGGAAACCCAAGTCATTCCGGGCCGAAGCTACGTCATTGAATTCAAAGACCGGCTCACCGACGCGACCTGGCAGCCGCTCGGCGAGCCTCGCACCACGGCCGGCGCCGTCCTCTCCATCACGGACAACTTCGCCGCCGCTTCGCAGAGGTTCTATCGCATCAAGCGCCTGGATTGAGCCGGATGTCTTTCGGGTGTTTGTTGAGAAGTGTGTCCGGGACAATGAGACGCATGGTATTCCGGTAATGGTGGAGGCGCGTCGCTGCGCGCCTTTGCCGCCGTTTCTCCAGAGCTCAGGCGAAGTTGGTATAAGGACCGGCCTTCATCGCGGGCGTGCGAGGCGCATCGCACACGCTCAAATGAACTTCGTCACACGAAAGCTGGAACTTGCCGGGCGGCACTGGCAGACTGCGGCTCATGTCCGCCCGTCAGATACCGCTGTCTGGAAGCCTGCTCCTGATCGTTGAGCTGATCGCCGGCATCCTTGCGCCGGCACTCCATGCCGCTCCCGGCGGAGACTCCGTCGATTTCAACCGCGATGTCCGGCGCATTCTTTCGGCAAACTGCTTCCACTGCCACGGGCCGGACGCGAAGGAACGCAAGGGCGGCGGGCAGGCGCTCCGGCTCGATCTCGACGAAAGCGCGAAGGCCGATCTCGGCGACGGACGGCGGGCGATTGTTCCCGGGCATCCCGACCGGAGCGAACTCATCCGCCGCATCACCACCTCGGATGCCGACGACCGGATGCCTCCCGCGGAAACGGGCAAGAAGCTCACCGCGGATGAAATCGCCACGCTCAGGAAATGGATTGCCCAGGGAGCCGGGTATTCACGGCACTGGGCTTATATTCCGCCGCAGCGCGGCAGCCTTCCGGAGGTCCGCCCGCGCGGCTGGCCGCGCAATGCCATCGATCATTTCATCCTCGCCCGGTTGAATCGTGAGAAACTGAAGCCCTCGCCCGAGGCCGATCGTGCCGCGCTGGTCCGCCGTGTTTCGCTCGATCTCACCGGGCTGCCGCCGTCCATCGACGAGGTGGATCAGTTTCTCGCCGACAAAAAATCCGGCGCCTACGAGCGGCTCGTGGATCGTCTGCTCCGGAAGGAGGCGTTCGGCGAACACTGGGCGCGGCTCTGGCTGGATCAGGCGCGCTACGCGGACTCCAGCGGCTATGCGGACGACCCGCCGCGCACCATCTGGGCCTACCGCGATTATGTCATCCGTTCGCTCAACGCGAACAAGCCGTTCGACCAATTCACGCTCGAACAGATTGCCGGAGACCTGCTCGACGATCCGACGGAAGAGCAGCTTGTCGCGACGGCGTTTCACCGAAACACGATGACCAACAACGAAGGCGGCACGAGCGACGAGGAGTATCGCAACGTCGCCATCGTGGATCGCGTGAACACGACGATGGCCGTATGGATGGGCACCACCATGTCCTGCGCCCAATGTCACAACCACAAATACGATCCCATCACGCAGGAGGAATACTTCCGCCTTTTCGCCATTCTGAACAACACCGCCGACGCCGACAAAACCGACGAAAGCCCGACGCTTGCCCTTTACACCCCGAAGCAGAAGGAGCAGAGGCTGGAATGGCAGGAAAAAATCGCCCGCCTCGAAACCATTCTCCAGACCTCCACGCCCGCGCTCGACAAGGCCCAGGCCGCGTGGGAAACGCAGTTCCGCACGGAGCTCGAATGGACGCCGGTCGTTCCCCTCGCCGCCCGCTCCAGCGCCGGCGCTGCGGCGCAAATTGAGAAGGATGGCGGCGTCCGGTTCGACCGCGGTGGAAAAACCGACACCTACCGGATCGAAATTCCAGCGAGACCCGATGAGCAATTCACCGCGCTGCGGCTCGATGTCTTCCCGGACGACAGTTCGGCAAATCGCGGCGTCGGCCATGCGGATGGCGGCTTCGTCGTTTCCCGCGTCGCCGTCTCCATCACTCCGGGCGTGCATCAGGCGATCCGCGGCCGCTTTGTTCGCGTCGAGCTGCCCGGGAAGGAAAAAATTCTCTCGCTCGCCGAAGTGCAGGTGTTCAGCGGCTCCTCCAACATCGCCCGGCTCGGCGAGGCGAAACAGAGCAGCACCGCGTTCGACGGCCCGGCCCGTCTCGCGATCGACGGCAACACCGATGGCGATTACGCCGGGGCGAAATCGACGACGCATACCGCGGCTGGAAAGGACCCGTGGTGGGAAGTTGATCTTAAGGCTGTGCAGAACATCGATCGGATCGTGGTCTGGAACCGAACGGATGGCGTTGGCGAACGA
>JBDHQG010000384.1:0-4822 GCA_039806925.1 Limisphaerales bacterium | reverse complement strand
ACGGCTAACTTGGCCGTCTGGTCGTGCGTGCGGGGCCGTCCACCATTTCGCGCGCACGGCTGTCGGGCGGGAAGGGTTGCGGAGCGCGAGCCGTCCCGGCTCGCAGCGCGTCGCCACGAAGGGAATCTCTCGAATCCCGCCACGACTCTCTCCGCCTCCACCCGCTGCGACCGGGGACCGGTCGCGGTCCGGGCGGTTGCGGCACGGCTGCGCCGGATTCATCCGCGGTGTGCGCACGGCTGTCGGGCGGGATCAACCGAGCCGACGGATGGCGTCAGTGCGCGGCGGTGACGACGAGAGTTTGTTCCAGCGTGCTGACGCCTTCGCGGACCTTGTCCAGCGCGACGTCGCGGAGCGTGCGCATGCCCTGGCTACGGGCGATCTTGCCGATCTCCATCGAGCTGGCGCGGGCGATGATGGCCTTGCGGATGTCGTCGGTGACGGTCATGGCTTCGAGGATCGCAGCGCGGCCGGCGTAGCCGGTGTTGTTGCAGCGGTCGCAGCCGCGGCCACGATGGAGCGTGACGCCGTCAAAGAAACTGGGAGTGATGCCGAGGTCGAGGAACATCTTTTCCGGATACGTGACGGGCTCCTTGCAGTGGGAGCAAATGCGGCGCATGAGGCGCTGGGCGCAGGCGAGCACGACGGAGGAGGAGATGAGGAACGGCGCGATGCTCATGTCGTCGAGGCGCGCGACGGCGCCGGGGGCGTCGTTGCAGTGCATGGTGCTCAGCACCTGGTGGCCGGTGAGCGCGGCCTCGACGGCGATCTCGGCGGTTTCAGTGTCGCGAATTTCACCGATCATCACGATGTCCGGGTCTTGACGGAGAATCGAGCGGAGCGCGCTGGCGAAGGTGAGGCCGATTTCCTTTTTCACCGGCACCTGGTTGATGCGGGGGATCTGGAATTCGACGGGGTCTTCGACGGTGACGATGTTGTATTCCGGGTTGTTGAGCTCGTTGAGCGCGGAGTAGAGCGTGGTGGTTTTGCCGGAGCCGGTGGGGCCGGTGACGAGGAGCAGGCCGTGCGGCGCATCGACGGCGGCCTTGAAGCGGCGGAAGGTGTCGGCGTCGAGGCCGAGCTTGTCCATGCTCGCGGAGAGGTTGCTTTTGTCGAGAACGCGGAGCACGGCTTTCTCACCGTGAACCGTGGGTAGAAAGGAGACGCGAAGATCGAAATCACGGCCGGCGACCTTCACGCGCATGCGTCCGTCCTGGGGCAGGCGGCGCTCGGCGATGTCGAGGCTGCTCATGATCTTGAGGCGGGACGCGAGGGCGATCTGGAGATTTTTCGGCGGCGCGGCCTTGTCGACGAGCGCGCCGTCCACGCGGTAGCGGAGCCGGACCATCTTCTCGAACGGCTCGATGTGGATGTCGCTCGCGCGTTCTTTGATCGCCTGAACGAGGATCAGGTTGGCGAGTTTGATGACGGGCGCCTCCTCGGAGGAGGCGGCCAGTTGATCAAGGTTAACCTGCTCGGTGGTTTCCTTGACGGTCTCGAGCCCCTCGGCTTCGGCGGCATCTTCGGCCTGTTTGGCGGCGTCGATGATGTCGTCCATCGTGCCGACCTTGCCGCTGTCGAGATTGTGGAGCTTGTCGAGGATCGACTTCTCCGAGGCGATCATCGGAGTGACATCCATCTTGGTGATGCGGCGGACGTCGTCGATGGCGAGGACGTTCAGCGGATCGGCCATCGCCAGGAACAACTTGTTCTCCAGGCGGGAGACGGGGAGGACTTTGTGGTTCTGGCAGATGTCACGGGGCAGGAGCTCGGCGATTTCCAAGGCGATGCCGCAACGGGGGAGGTTGACCGGGGGGACGTTGAGCACGCGGCCCATGGACACGGCCATGTCGGATTCGGTGACGAGGCCCTTGTCGGCGATCAGCTTGATGAGGCGCGTGCCTTCCTTCTTCTGCTGTTCGAGGAGCTCGTCCACCTGGGCGGCTTGCAGCAGGCCGTCCTCCACGAGGGCGTCTGCGATGCGTTCACCGAAAGTTTTTACAGCGGCCATGTGCTTCTGAATTAGCGGATGACTTTGCGGAGGGCTTTAACGAGATCCTGCGGCGGGGTGAGGTACCAGATGAGACGTTGCTGCACCGCTTCATCGAGTTCCTGCGCGGCGCGCTTGTTGAAGGGGTTTGCGGTGGCCACGAGGATGGATTTGCTCATGCGGTCGAACGGCAGGATGCACCAGCGCTGCAAGGTGGCGGCGGGCATGGAGCGGGCGAGTTCGACATCGATGTCGTAGCGTTCGAGCGGGAGATAGCCGCAACGATGTTTGTCGGCGATGATCTTGAGGGATTTTTCGATCGGGAGAACGCCTTTGTCGGCGAGGAGCTGGATGAACGGCTCGTTGATTTTTCCGGGTGAGGCGGACAGGTCGGGCTTCACCCAGCAGAGGTCGAAATCCCCGGCGGAGATGACCTTGGATTCCACGAAGAGCTTGTGAAGCGCCTGGCGGCCGTCATCGATTTCGCAGGCCGGACCTTTGGCTTCGGAGGCCTTGGGAGATCGGAGGGAGGACTTGGTGAGAAGACGTGTGTTGGTGTCGTTAAGGTCCGCCGGAGCGGGCTGCGCGTTGAGGGTGTTCGCCTTGTTTTCGATCTCATGGAGCGCGGCGAGCACCTCGGGATCATCCGGGCAACGTTGCAGGACGCTTTCGTATTCGAGAATCGCCGAGGAGAGCTGGCCCATGAGGACGTAGGCCTGGGCGATGCGCTTGGAGGTGTTGGCCACATCCGTGTCGCGCCCGAGCTTCTGGTAGGCTTCCTTGAGGATCTCCAGGGACTGGTAATCCTGCGGCTGTGACTTGGTAATTTCCTCGAACATCTCAACTGTTTGTTGCAGTTGAGCTTCTTCGCTGGCGGTAAGAGTGCCGACCGTAGCCATCAGATGTTTCTCTTTATTCTCTTGTTTGACGGACTTGTCTGCGCGGCGGCACATCCGCCGGCGGTTTGCCACAGGTTCAGCAAGGGCGGGGCCAATCGTGCCCGCCCGCTTTTCCCGGGGCTGAATCCACCGGATAAGTCGGCAGAAAACCCCGGCCCATTAGGCGCAAAGCCAAAAGAAACCATTGGCATTCCAGAGGTGCCGTGGTAGAAACCCCGTCCGCTTCGAATCAGGAGGCGGGATTTTTTTGCCAGCTTGCTGGCCACGAAAAGTCAAAACTGCCGGTCCGCCGGCGCATTGAAACAGATTTATGTCACAGCATCGCAGCCTGCGCGCCGCCAGCACTTCCGGCGCAAAACGCAATGTCTTGAAGCGCTTTGAGCGCGTGGCCCTGCTCAAGAAACGCAGCCAGTGGAAGGCGGGCGACCGCGTCACCGGCCTCCGCAAGACCAAGCCGGAAGCCTGAGCGGAATTTCGAGTTCCGAATGGCGACTCCCGCATGACACGGCCGCCCCTCGGCCGTTTTCGTGTTTGTGCCTGCCGGTTCGCAATTCGCAATTTCCATGCGCCTCCAGAAATTCCTCGCCGAGTCCGGCGTGGCCTCCCGCCGCGCCAGCGAGGCCATCATCCTCGAAGGCCGTGTCTCGGTAAACGGGCGCGTTGTCCAAACCCTCGGCACCAAGATCGAGCCCGGCCGGGACGTGGTGGAGCTGGATGGGCGTCCGCTCAAGGTCCGGCGCAAGCTCTATGTCGCGCTGAACAAGCCGCCGGGATTTGTCTGCACCAAAAAGGACGAGCTTGGCCGCAGCACGATTCTCGATCTGCTCCCGTCCGAGTGGTCGCACCTGGTGCCGGTGGGCCGGCTGGACCGCGAGAGCGAGGGGCTTCTCTTCCTCACCAATGACGGCGACTTCGCCCTGAAGCTCACGCATCCGCGTTACGGCGTGCGGAAGATTTACCGGGCCACCGTCGAGGGCAAGGCCGAGCATTCCATGCTGCGCCGTTTTCTCGAAGGCGTTGAGGACGCCGGCGAGACGTTGAAGGCCGAGAAGGCCCGGCTCATTTCCGCCAACAACAGCCACAGCGTGGTTGAGCTGGAACTTGCCGAAGGTCGGAACCGCGAAGTGCGCCGCCTCTTCGCATCCCAGGAACTGAATGTCACGCGGCTGCAGCGGACGCAGATTGGCCGCATCAAACTGGGAGAACTGCCTGTCGGCAAATGGCGGGCGTTGACAGAACCGGAGATAAAATCTCTACTTGCGCCGATATGAAACTCAAACATTGGATGTTTGCTGTCCTTTTGTTCAGCCTGCTCGCCGGGACGACTCAGGCGCAGGACGCCCAGCCTCCAGTAATCCCCGCTGGCGACACGCCCGCACCGCTTTCCACCAAGTCCACCGCGAAGAAATCGGCTGCCAAAAAGCCCGCTGCCGACAAGAAGGCTGCGGCTGACAAAAAGGCCGCTCCCAAATCCGTCGAGCCCGCCAAGGCCGCATCGCCCTTGACGGCCGGACCGGCCGTCGCGCGCGAGAAGAACGTGAATGTCCGCGGCCAGGCAAACATCAACAGCGAAATCGTCACCCATCTCAAACGCGGCGACCTTGTCACCGTGCTCGAAGAGATCACTCTCAAGAAAGCCAGGACGGACGAGCCCGGACGCTGGGCGAAGATCGCCCTGCCTGCCGGCAACACGGTCTGGGTCAGCAGCCACTTCCTCAACGCGGACAAAGCCGTCATTCCCAAGCGCCTCAACGTCCGCAGCGGGCCGGGAGAGAATTACAGCATCCTCGGCCGCATCGACCGCGGCACCATCTTGAAAGTGGTGGAAACCAAGGGCGACTGGACCAAGGTGGAAGCGCCTGCCAGCTCGTACGCATTCGTTGCCGCCCATCTGCTCTCCACCGATCCCGCTGACCTCGGCCCAGCGCTCGCT
>JBDHQG010000383.1:0-4834 GCA_039806925.1 Limisphaerales bacterium | reverse complement strand
GTGAGACATACTCACCCTCGGCCTTTACCCGATTATAATCAAAGACGCCCCAGCGCTGCTCGAATTGCGCGGCGGTCATGCCGCGACCGTTATCCTTGATCGAGAATTTCTGAGCACCGTCATTCGTCGGCCAGACTATGTCCACCTCTGTCGCGTAGGCGTCCCAAGCATTCGCCACAAGTTCGACCAAGGCGACCGAAAGATCAGATATTATTGGCCCAGCATGGCGGTCCAAGAAACGCTGATCAAATGCCAAAGACTGCTGTTCGGATGCCATCGCCCACTCCCCCTTCGCCATACCTATCAGCTCCGGCGATTATTGCCGATCAAGCCGTCGATAATATTTCCGCTGATTGTTGGCAGGGTCGGTCCAACAGAAACAATCGGCGAGCGCGTCCACGCTTTGTAGAACACCAAGCAGGGCATAGGCATTGAACGGATTGCCCGCGCCGGTCTCATAGTGACTTACATAGTTGGCCATGATCGACGGCATGTGGTGATTCTGGAAATCGGTGATCTGCTGGGCGGACAGAATGCAGCGTCCCGCCGCTTGAAAAAGCGTTACCGCCGCCGTAATCGCCTCCACGTAGGTGGACAGGGTACGCTTGTCGCCCCGCGTCGCATAATCGGGCGGCACCGGAATTTCCAGACGGGTTATGATTTGGCCGAGTTTGTACTCAAGGTACTGGCGGACGAACGGCTCGCCGATATCTATCTGCCCAGCGTTTAGATATTGCTCCGCCTGCGCCTTCAAGCGATCCGCCTGTTGGGTGGCGATCATTAGCCGCCCACGGGGCGGCATGCCTTGCAGCTTTTGGTGATTCCACTCTGTCGTGCCGTTGAGCCGGTCAAAATACTTCTCAAGGCTCGTATCATGGCTAAGGATGATGAATTGAAGCCCGCCGGGCAGACCGTTCGCCGCGCCAAAGCGCAATTTCGTCCGGATCGTATCCATCAGGCTGAACTGATGTCCGGCATCAAAGCTTGATGTCACATCATCCAACACCATGAAGCGCGGCACGCCTTGATGACGGGTAGCCGCCGCCATGAAGATAGAGGCGGCGACGGCATTGCGGTAACTCTCCGACAGGAGCGCCCGCGCGCTTTGGTTTGGAAGGCCGAAGAAATCGGCCAGCTTCAAGTCCACCTGTTCGGTATTCTGCGCCCGGTTCAGGGTCGGCCGCACGTCCGGACCGCCGCGCACCAGATGCCCGAAAAGCTCCTGACAACTAGCCTGAATATCCGTGATACGCGCATTGGCGAGTGCGCCTTCCGCCGTCGCGAACTCTTGCGCCACATTCGTGATAAACGTCTTCCAGCGATTGAGCTTCGCCAGTTTCGCGCGCTTTGTCGCCAGCGCCGGAAGCGCGGCTTCATACTCTTTCATCGCGTCGCGGAATTGCTTTGCCTGCCCGAGGGTGCGGGTGACGGCCACGAGCGAGGGCGGCAGGCTGGCTTGCAGCGTCGCAATCTCGGCGGTTACCGCCGCGAGTGCATCGGCCCGTTTGGTTTCGAGTGCGCCAAGCGCATCTCTCGCGCGCTCCACGTCTTCCGTGGAAACCGAAGACTGGCGGGCCGCCAGCGTCAGGATAGGCGCAATGCGATCAGCGGCGGCGACGCCGCCAAGGCTCGCATGTTCTTCAAGTTGGCGGAGCTTGCCGATGCAACCGGCGCTCTGCACCTGCCGCTTTAGCTCCGCGTCAAGCTGTTCAGCCTCGTCATAGAGGGCGATCTTCGCTTCCAGTTGATCCTTAAGCGGCCCGTCGCCCGACTTCTCGCAGACGGGGCAGATGGTCGGATCGTGCCAATCCCCGCTCGTCACGACCGACAACGCGCCTTTCAGCAAGGCGTGGAGACTCGCGGCACCGACTTTCCGCATCGCATCGTCGCGGGCTTTGGCCGCTGTCACCAGCGTTTCAATTTCGGCGATTTCCGCCGCCGAAACCTGCAATGCCCCCAGCGAGGTAACGGCATTGTTGAGGCCATCAAGGGCTTTTCGCGCCGCGCCGCCTTCTTCCTGATCGACGATCTTTTCGGCGGCATCGAAATCGAGGGCCATCACGGATATGCCCACAAGCAAGGGAGCGAAAAGGGATATGCCCGCGAGCCCCGCCGTCACCTGCGTCTTCAGGGCGGCGGCATCCGTAATCTGCCCGCCAGCCGCGCCGGATACTTCCTGATGCGCGGCCAAAATGCGCTGCTCAACGGCACCGAGCGCGCGGTTCTCGGCAGTCACTTCCGTTTCAAGGCCGGAAAGCCCGAGGTCGCTGTTGATATTTCGGGTGTTCTTGGCACCGTCGAGCGCCTGCCGGAGCTGGGAATACCGGCTCATGCCGACCAACGAGGCGAAGGAGCGCCCGCGATCCAATGCGGAACAATCCACGAAAGACGCGAAGCGCGGGTAATCGACCAGCACGAAATCCTCGCAAAGGCTGGCGAGGAAGCCGCCCGGATCGGCATGGCCGGACGGAGAGGTGACAACCCTTCCGCCCGCCGCCGTCCGCGTGACGGTAATCGACACGTCGGGCGTGCCGTCATCGCTCTTGAAGACGAGCGCCACCGTGGCCTGTTGCCCCGGATGAAACTTGTTGACGATGTAGCTTCCGCCCTGTTCAGCGTCCTGCATCCCTTCGAGACGCGGCACCGTCCCGTGCAGGGCAAAATGCAGCGCCTCAAAGATCGAGCTTTTGCCGACGCCGTTCGGGGCGTGGACGGAATTGACGGCATCGTGCCTGAATCTCAGGACGAGAGGATCACCGTCATTGTTGATACCGCGAAATCCCTCAATGGCGGCGGAGGCCAGAAAATACCGACTCATTCTGCGGCAACCTCCGGCAAGCCGTCGAGCGCGGCAAGCACGGCCCGATTGAACTCCCCTACGGCCTGCCGGGTGCGCGTCGCGTCACCTTCCCGCGCCAGAAGTGCCAGATTGTCGAAAAGGATGCGGGCGCAATCAGCGTCGATGCGCTCCGCTTCAGCCTGAAAACGCGCAAGGTTGTCCGAAAAGGACAAAGCCGGATCGAAATTCATACACCCCCCCAATCCCCGCGCGTGTCACAGATACGCGGGCAGTTTCGCCTTCCATTCGCTCATCAGAATCAAGGTGCCTTCGACGGTTTCGCCGTTGTTGACCAGCTCCAGTTCGCCAACCGGTGTGGTTTCATCCCACCGGAAATGATCCGAGAGGAAGGTCAGCGCCTCGCGCTTGTAGGCGGTGTCGAGGTTGTCGAGCTGATCGCCCTTGGTTTCCAGCACCGTGATCCGCTTGGCTTGGCCCTCCCGTTGCACGGCAAAGATGAAGTCCGGATAGATTTTGGCCTTCTTCCAGCCCTGAAGGCCGTATTGCGTTCGGGCCACGTTGCGGTGCCACCACGCCAGCGTCTTTTCGCCGTCGAGGTACACGGCCACATCCCGCTCGTCGCTGTTCAGCTCGCTCTCATAGACCGGCGCGAACAGGCTTTTTTCGAGCGGCCCGCCCGCCCGGTTCAGGAGCTGGCGGGCATTTTCCGGTTCCGTAGTCTCGACACTGAACGGCATGCGCCAATTCCGGCCATCGAGCCGCAGCCGGAATTGTATGCGGCCCGCCGCCACTTCCGCCTTGAACAGGGCTTCGGCGCGCGCGTTCCGCGCGGCGTCGAGTCCCTTGCGCAGCTCTTCGACGATCAGGCTGGCAATCTGGCCGAGCCTGTCGTCATCGAAGCCTCGCGCCCGAAGCGCCGCCGCCGTCGCGCCAACAATCTCGCGCCCGACGAAAGGATTCGGCACAATGTCGGAGATCATCCGCACCGCATGGGCCGGATCGAAGGCAAGGATTTCCGTGTTCGCGGCGACCGTTTCGCCGACGAACAATTCGTCGCCGTCATCGGCAAGCCTGATCCGCTGAAGCTGGCTTTCGGCCGCTTGCGCGTTCTCGGGAATCCGCCCTGCGATTTCCTTCGGATCGAAGCCGCGCCAGTCGAGAGCCGAAAGCACGTCGGTTTCGTAATCGAGGTCGCGCGCCTCGCCATCTTCCACGATCATGACCTTCGGCAGATAGATTTCTGTGGAGGCGAATGCGGGGCGGCGCTTGATCGCGCGAGCTGTCGTGCCCGCGCCGGTCTTGTCTTCCTGCGTCACCCGCAGCACCAGATCGCCTAGACCGTCCTGCTCCAGACCTTCCTTGATCGCGCCGACCACGGAAGCCGTATCGGCATGATGCGTGATGACGTGGCACTCATCGAGCGCGTCAACGCCCGTCTTGAGCGCGCCGGGCTGCCGGAGGATGCGTCCGACAAGCTGCGTCATCGCCTTCAGGTTGGCGCTTGCCGCAAGGCCGCAGAGCACGTAGGCGAAGGGGCAATCCCAACCCTCTTGCAGCGCCTGTTTCGTGATGATCGCCCGCACCCGATTGGTGGGCGATAGCAAGTCCTGATTTTCAGGGTCGTTGAGATCGTTCTGTTGCGCCGTCTTTATCGCGATTTCAGCCTGATCGAACCCCGCCGTCAGGAGCCAGTCCTTAACGTCTTCGGCGTGGATATGGCCGCCTTCACGTTGGTCCGCGCCGGTACGCTCGACCTGAATCAGCATGATCGGACGAATGTACCGACCGGAATCGGCCCGGAACTGCCGGGCCTCGGCATCGAGCACGTTGAGCTTGGCGAGCGCCGCGTTCAACGTCGCCTTCCAGTCATTGCCCTGACGGGGATCGAGATTGAGCGGCATCTTTATCATGCCCTCCCGGTCCAGCTCGCGCCCCGTCACTTCGACAAGGACATTGGTGTAACGGCCTTCGCGCGGGCTACGCCCGCCGCGCGGCTGCACGTCTTGCGGCGTGGCCGTCAGTTCCAGCACGAAG
>JBDHQG010000382.1:0-4842 GCA_039806925.1 Limisphaerales bacterium | reverse complement strand
GCGGGACGCGGAAGGAGAAGGGCGGCGCGGGCGGGCCGAACGCGCCGTCGTCGCCGAGGAACGATGAGCAGGGTTGGTTGACGCGAAACTCGCCGACGTACGCCGCGACGCCGATGAGACCAGCCGGCATGCCGGGGCAATCGAGTTGCAATTGCGCGGTCACACACAGTTCGTTGGGCGTGGCGTTGGTGAAGTGGTGCAGGACGTGGCGCACAGGCGCGTCGGGCAGTTCCTCGAAACCAGGGCACGGTTTGGGCGGATCGCAGATGGAGGGCTGGCCAGTGACGGCAAGACGACGCACGCTTTCGAGCGCGTTCGTATCGAAGTGCCCACTCACGACGAGGCAGCTTTCGCACGCGCCGCCGCCATTGCAGTTGCCGCCCCCAAAGGGAACCACGCCGGGAAAGACAAACGACGCGCCGTCAGCCAGCGTGTCGTTAAAGTTGGGACTGGCGGATGCGGCATCCAGCAACGCACCCCCGCCGCCTTCGTCGCAGCAGAAGTAGGTGATGAGTCCGGGTTCGGCGCCGGCGAAGCTGCGGCTCATGTTGGTTTGAATCTGTGTCTCGCTCAACGCCGCGTTCCAAATCCGCACTTCGTCCAGTTGTCCGCGGAAGTTGCCAAAGTCGCCCTGCGTGGATCCGCCGAGACCGGCGCTGGCGTGGATGAACGGGAACGTGACGGTCGTGCTGGAACGCACGAGCGCGCCGTTCACATACAGACGCGGGCGGCGGTTGGCATAGACGAGCGCGACGTGCGTCCAGCCGGACACGGCGTTGGAGTAAACCAACCGCGACGGCAGAAAGTTCGCGGCGTGTTCGTACACACTGATGCCGTTGCGGCCGATGGACAGTCCGGCGCCGGCGTGGGTCGTGCCGTAGGCGAGGTCCGCGCGGTGGGGAAAGACGGCGAAGCGTTGCAACTGGCGGAGCGGCACGGAGAAGCCGGAGATGCCGTTGTTCGTCTCGGCGGACTCCGCGCGCGTGGCGGTCGGGTTGGCCCACCACGCGTCAGCAACCTCGCAGAGCGCGGCGAACCGTTCGCCGTCAGGCGAAAAACGGAGCTGGCTCGGCGTGCCTGGCAGACGGCGGCGTGAGATTTCATCGCCCGTCCTCAAATCACGGAGAACGCCTCCGCATTTTGCCCCACGAAGATTCGCCCGAGCCGAGGATGAAAAGCCACCGCATCGCGAGGGACATCTTTCAGCAGCAGAACTTATCGCGCGTGCGTCGTCGCTCCGGACGCGGACGGCACGTCCCATATTTCGCGATCCGAGCGGAGGCCGCCACCGGGATAGTCGCGTTTGACCGCGAGGAAACGTCCATCCGCACTCCACTCTGCTACATACACCGGTAGGTTCGTGCTCGCCGCCAAAGTCAGGAGCAACCGATCCTCCGGCACTGATCGAATCTCAACCGGGCCGCGCCCGCGACCCAGAGCAATGCGGACGAAGGCAGGATCCATGTTCCGCATGGTGAACTCCTCCCCATACGGGAGATCTCTGTCGAACCGGAGGTCTGGGAGCGCCAGCGCTGCGAAAGCCTCGCGGCGAAGTTCGGCAGAATTTGTGATGCCCGCAGCCAGGGCCGGCTTGCGCCGGCACCAACACGCCACCTTGCCGACGGGCCCAACAGGCCTAGCGCGGATAGGTTCGTCGTGCAAAAAGCGCTCCAGTTCTTCAGCCAGTTCCTGCGCGGACGTATAGCGACGCTGTGGATATTTCTCCAAACACTTGGTGCAGATCGTTTCCAGATCACGAGGCACGCCGGGATTGAGCAGGCGCGGTGAAACTATTTCCGCCTCAGTCACGAGGCGGAGAGTTTGCGTAAGCGTGTCCGCAAGGAACGGCGGGCGACCGGTCAGCAATTGATAGCGCAGACGCAGGACGATCATCCGCAGCGCCCCTTCGCCCATGTCTAATTTTCGGCCCAGCTCCGCGTAGGTCGTCGCGTCGCGATCACTGGAGAGAAGCTCCTTCACCTCGGCGAACAGGGTGCCCTTGTCCTGAGCACGGCATTCCTGCTCCAAGATGTTCATCGCCTGCTCCAGAACGGCAAGCGCCCACTGTCGCAGGAAAGTAGTTTCCGGCGTGGCGCGGTCTGCCGGTTCGAGCCGGTAACGTTCCTCTGGAGACTCTTGGTCCAGGGAAACAAACTTGAACTGTCCTCCGCGTTTCTGGCGATGCGCCCGGCTCCATTCCCTGGCTAGGAAGTAATCGAGCATGGTGAGGAGGAAGGTGCGGAACTTTCCCTTGCTGCGGTCTGCCAGCCGCAGATGCTCCTTGGCGATGAGCTGGACAAAAAACGTCTGAGTCAGATCCTCGGCTTCCTCCGCACCATAGCCCTTTCGTCTGACGAAAACGTAATAGGATACCAATACGCCGCGCACAACGTCTCCAGCGCATGCTGCGTCGGCGGTGAATCCCCTTCGCCCGCGGCCAGCACCATGCTCCAGTGCGTCGTGGCGAAGATTCGTGCCCTCGATGTTTCTGACATTTGCCCTGAAGTTCCCATACTACAAAACTTGAAGGAAGGATGGCAGAGTTTCCGTCATCCGGATAGCTCGAAGCTTGGGCGCGGCGGGATTGAGCCAATAAGCCTAACTATTCAGGTCCGCTTCCAGCGGAATTCATTGCCAATGACGCCGCCGGCCTTGCGCCGGGCGCGCATGGATACGAGATCGTGGGAGTGAATTCGCGCGGCACCGGCTCCGCCAGCGCGCCGGGCACCATCAATGTCGCGGCGCAGGCCGTGGCGTGAGGGAAGAGCTTCTCGGATAAACAACCCCCTCAAGCGTACGTTTGAGGGGGGGCGTAAGCCGGTATTTGGAATGATGCGGCAGGTCAAGCTTCTTGCCTTCACGAATACCCACAATCTTGGCCCGCCGACTCTGCAGGCGAATTCAAGACTTAAGCACCGAGGCAGACTCCCTCACTGGTCGGGCGCATCTTGACACTTGCTGCCCCCGGGGCGCGGTCTTCAGGCCGCTTCGATCTCCATACGACGGGCGGGTAACGATTGCTCTACGTTGAAGAGGCGTAAACGCCGCGCTCCGGCCCGCTGGCAAATGGAGCAGTGTCAAGATGAGCCGCTACTGGCGTCCGGGACAGGCTGGAAGCACTGTCCTACACGCTCGATTGGAACGCCGTCTGCCGCGTCACTTCGAACACGGCCAGGCAAACTTCCGCCGTCATCGGATCGTTCAAGCACACGGCGCCCTCGCGAATCTTCGGGCGCGGCTCTCCTTCCAATTGCACCGGGCGTTCCTCCCGCAGCCGCGCCGCGCAGGCAGCGAAGCTTTCCACGCCTGCGGCCTTCAACTTCGCCCGGTTCAGCAACGAGAACCGGCCGTGACTGCCCGGCGCGACCTGTTTCATCAACTCCAGCGTCAGCCGGCCCATCGTGTAGCGCGGGTTGATCTCCACCACCGGTTTCAACCGCGCCCGCCCGTCCGCGGCGCGATGGATAAACGCATCGATGCCAACCGGGCCTTGAAAATTCACCCGCTTCAATTCGGTCCCCAGCGTGGCAAAGAGCCGCGCGAAAAGATCGTGAAGCTCAGGCGGCGTCGCGTCCGGACCGAGCAATCCCAGAACCGGCGCCGGCAACCGTCGGGCAAAGTTCGGCGCGGCGACGTTCGCCTCAAACTGGCCTTTGCGATCATTGAACAGTCCGGTGTAACCGCACAGCCTCAAGCCGTCGCCGCCCATCTCCAGCTGCGCGGAAAAATCAAACTCCCGCTCCAGCCACGGTTCGATCACCAGCCTCTGGCCGCGCTCGAACGCGCCTTCCATCCAGCGCCGCTGCGCCTCGAGAAGCCCCGGCTCCCACAGGCGAATGGCGTTGCTGCCCGCGAGGCCGAGCGCCTCCTTCACCACAATCCTGTGGTGACCGCGGCCACGAATCCGCGCGATTGCCTCCAGCGCCGCCGGCAGGGTCTCGACCGACACGCCCGCTTCCTTCTCGTCACACAACCATTCGCAGGCGGGCACCGACTTCAGCCAGCGCCCGAGAAACGCCGCGCTCCACGACTTCGAGTAGAGCTCCGCGACACCGGCGTTGAACCGCTCGCCCGCGGAACGTCGCTCGCCTGTGACGCCCGGGAGCAACGGCGCGAGCAGTTCGAGACTGTCCGGCCCCCACGCCCACGGTTGTAACCGGCCCAGCTTTCGTTGCGCGAGCTCCTCCAAGGCCCGGCTTCGACCGGCTCCCCATTCCATAAATTCCGGCAGCGCGAAGCCCGCCTGTTTCAAGCCGCTCAGAAACTCCACCGAAGGCCGGCGCTCCACCAGCACCACGTCGTCCTGCCGACACAGGAACTGCGGCAGGTTCGCCAGATCCCGCGCGAGCTGCGCCTGATGTTTCGCCGGGGTGAACGCCCTGCCGCGGGCGATGAAGCCTTCCGCGAACGGATTGAAGACAAACACGCTCGGCGTGCGGCCTTTGGACTGCGAGAAAACATCCAGCTCCGCGATGAACTGCGCATCGAGCCCCGCCGCGCGGCGTCCCTCGACATTCACTGAGAAGCCCTTCGCGCGCTGCGGCGAGAGCGGGAACTTGAGCTGGCGGCAGAACGCCTCCCAGTCGCTCTCGTCCGGGTTCTTCCAGCGGCGGAACCATTTCAATCCGTAGGCGACGTGCGCGATTTCGTCGCGATAGATCCGGTCGAGCAACGCCGCGCTGCCGGCATCGCCGACCTTCGCAAAGGACGCGGAGAACTGCCGCGCAAAATCGAGGTTCGCCTGCTCGAAGGTCAGGCTCAGCCCGGCGACGTAATCGATCGGATTCTCCATGCCGGAAACCGCGCGCCAGAAGTAGCCGCTCACCGGCAGCTCGCCAAACT
>JBDHQG010000381.1:0-4871 GCA_039806925.1 Limisphaerales bacterium | reverse complement strand
GGTTGTTGGAAGGGCTGGGGAAATATCTGACGTCGCGAATCGCCGCCGGACAAATCCGGCCGCTGGCGGATGTCGCCGCGACCGCCGCGGTGATGACCCAGACGATCGCCTGGGCGAATCTTCAAAGACCTTTCGATCCCGGCCTCCATGCTCTGCCGGAAGACGCCGTGGAGAACGCCACGGTGGATTTAATCGTCTCCGGACTTGTCCAACCTGTGAACCGCCCATGAAAGTTCTCGAAATGATCGTTGGGAGCCAGCGCTCCTTCCTGGAACGCTCCGTCTTCACCACGCTGGAGGTGGGCCTGCGATACTTCCTCTTCGCCGGAGTCGCGTGGGCGCTCGCCTACTGGCTGTTTCGCAACCGCTGGTTTCACCGCAAGATCATCTCGCGCTTCCCGCAGTCCGCCGAAGTTCGACGTGAGATCGGTTACTCGCTCCTCACCCTTGTGATCTTCGGCCTCATCGGTGCCGGCACGTTCGCCGCGTCGCGTGCGGGATGGACGCAGATGTATTGGAAGTTTTCCGATTACGGCCGGGGCTGGTTCTTCGGCAGCATCGTTTGCGCAATCTTTCTCCACGACGCCTACTTCTACTGGACCCACCGCCTGATGCATCACCGCTGGCTGTTCCCGATCTTTCATCGCGTGCATCACCTCTCCAACAATCCCTCGCCGTGGGCGTCCTACTCGTTCGCGCCGGCCGAGGCCGTGGTGGAGGCGGGCATTTTTCCGCTCGTCGCCGTCGTCATGCCCATCCATCCGGCGGCCTTCGGAATCGTCATGCTCTGGCAGATCGTCTTCAACGTCGCGGGCCACACCGGTTTTGAATTCCATCCCAAATGGCTCATGAACACGCCACTGCGGTGGATCGTGAACACCCCGACGAATCATGTGATGCACCACGAGAAGATGCGCGGAAACTACGGCCTCTACTTCAACATCTGGGACCGCCTCATGGGCACCAACCATCCCGACTACGAGTCCCGCTTCCGCGAAGTGACCTCGCGCGCGCCGCATCAGGCGCCGGGCGGTGAAGCGGCCCAAGGCTCCCGCCAACCCGCGCCAGCTCTCGGTGAGCAATCCGCCCGTTGATGCCTGATGATGTCTTCGCTTTCGATTCGCCCATGAAATTTCTCTCCTCGCTCCTCGTCTTCCTCGCGACCCTCACCACTCTGCACGCCGCCGATTTCGCGCTGCGCGATGGCGACACGCTCGCTTTCCTCGGCGACAGCATCACGGCGGCGCGCGGCTACACCAAGATCGTCGAACACTACACCGTCATGCGTTTCCCGGAACGCCGCGTGCGCTTCATCAACGCCGGGCAGGGCGGCGACACCGCGCACGGCAGCCTCCAGCGCCTCGAACGCGATGTCTTCGCGCAAGGCGCCACCGTCCTCACCGTCGCGTTTGGCATCAACGATATTGGCTGGGGCACGAAAGCCGACGACGCCCATCGCCAGATGTATCTCGATGGCATCCGCGAGATCGTCACCCGCAGCCAAAAGCGCGGCATCCGCGTCTTCATCTGCTCGCCGGCCATCACCGCCGAATCGCCCGACACCGCCGAGAAAGGTTACCTCCAACTCATGACCGACGACGGCCTCGCCCTCGCCCGTTCGCTCGGCGCCGGCACCATCGACCTCACCCGCGGCATGCGCGACATCCAACGCCGCATCGTCGCGGCGAACGCCAACGAAAAAGATCCCAAGAAACACACCCGCCTCCACGTCGACGACGGAGTTCATCTCAACGACCTCGGCCAGCTCGCGATGGGCTACGCGATGCTCCGCGGACTCGACGCGCCCGCGGAAGTCTCCTCCGTCACCATCGACGCCTCGGCGCTACGCACCATCGCCGCCGACAATTGCACCATCTCGAATTTGAAACGCGCTTCAGACAGCCTCACCTTCCGCCGGCTCGACCGTGGCCTGCCGCTCAACCTCGGCATCTTCAGCGCGCTCAACCATCGCTGGATTCCGATTCCCGAAACGCTCAACGGCTACCGGCTCAAAATCACCGGCCTCGAACCCGGCGACTATGAAGTGCGCGCCGAAGGCCGGCTGCTCGGGAAATACAGCGCTGCACGACTGGCCCGCGGCGAAAACATCGCCTCCGCAACCTCCAATGGCTGGGAACCCGGCGGCCCGTGGGACGCGCAATCCGACGCCGTCAAGGAACTCATCGACGCGCGCGACAAAGCCTGGGGCGGCGAACATTTCCGCCAACAATTCAACCGCGACAACCCCTCTTCCGCGAAAATCAAACGTCAGTCCAAAGCGGCCGACGACGCTCTCGTCAACCTCGCCCGAACTGCCGCCAAGCCCTACCCATATCAGTTCGAGATACGCAAAGCCGCTCCTGCTAAATCCGAATGATGCGATCAGAAAATCGCGACTGAACAGCCGGGCGCGTGTCGGACGGGTTTCGAGCCCGTCCTGAAAACCGGCAGTGCGGGGAGTTATTCGGGAAAAGCAGCATCGCTGTCAGCATCGCCGACAACTCGACCTCGACGCTCCGGCTATGGCCGTCCCATTTCAAACGTGCCGTGGTCGTATTTCGAATCGTAGGTGGAGGTGAAGTTTGTCGCGGTGGCCGAGCCTTTGTATCGGTAGACGCCGCCCGCATACCAGCCGAGGTTCGATTCTCCGGTAAACTCGAAGCGTCCGTCTCGGTTCCCGACCTTCAATGGCACGGTGTAACCGAAGGTGAAACGGAGGGCCCATTTCGTGTATCGAGCGTGGTAGCGCGCGAAATACGTTCCGTTGGTCGAGGGGGTGATGATGCACCGGAGCTGATCGTTATGGCCGTTTGCGTCGCTGTGCCAGCGACCGATCCACCGGCCGGCGATGCCGTCGACGGGCGCTGAGGCGGCGCGTTTCCACTGGCGTTCAAAGCTGGAGCAACCGGTAACGCAGGCGATGAGGGCCAGCAGGCTGGCGAGCCGTCGCAATGATGTGTCGCGCATGAATGAATTCTGGCCGTACCGGCGGCATTTGCGCAAGCCGATGGAAACGGCCCGCGCGCGTTTCATCACGGCGCTGAGTTGCCGGCGCGATTGTCTTCCGCCTGTTTGCCGTCCCGCAACGTGGCGATGTAGGCGATGATTTCCCAGCGTTGCTCGTCGGTGAAGCCGTCGGCAAAACTCGGCATCGGCGTGCCGGCGATGCCGGTGGCCAGGGCGCGATACAGATCCTCGAACGCCGGGCCGCTGCGGACGGCGGGCTGGCGGAGGTCGGCCGGCGGGGCGGGTTGTTCCCATTCATCGAGCAACGTTGCCGAGGACGGCCCGTTGCCATCCCCGCGCTCCCCGTGACAGGGTGCGCACGACGTGGTGTAGAGCGCGCGGCCCTGGGTTGATCGTTTTCCCCGGGCCTTCGTGTCGGCGAACCAGCCCGGGAGAGACGGGATGCGAACGGGCGTGGCGTAGTTCTCCGGCCGGCGCCATTTCGGGGAGAAGAACTTGATGTATTCGGTGACGACGCGGATTTCGCGGTCCGAAAGATTCGCAAACGCCGGCATCGAAGTGCCGGAGATGCCGTTGCGCACTGTTCGGGCTAGGTCGGCGTCGGTCGGCAGAAAGCCGATGGGGGTGGAGCGATATTTGAAGATGCCGGAGGCGAAGGGGCGTGGCTTCGGGAACATGCCTTCCGCCATGTCGCCCTTGCCGTCGCCCCGGGTGCCGTGGCAGGTGAGGCAATTCCGCTGGTACACGTAACGGCCCTGTGCGTAGAGCGTGTCGTCGGGTGGCTGGAAGGCGGCGGGACGATTCTCCTCCGCGGCAGACAGAGCGACGACCATCATCAGCAACAAAACCAATGTCGTCTCGATAAATCGTCCAGTTCGGGTGCGCGCCGCGATCATTCCGTGTGCTCTGGCGAGAAGTTTAATGGCGGACGGCGGTTCGCGCATTGACGGAGGTCAAACCGCTCCCTGAACGGCGGCCGCAACTTCCGAACCGGCCGCAGGCATGGCCGCGCGGTCGAGGGTGAGCGTCGCGCAGGGCGTGTCCGGCGAGGTGGCTTCGACGGTGGCATGACGGGCGCCGATGTGTTGGAGCGCGGCGTTGACGACGGATTGGGCGAGCGCGGGGCGGTTGCAGTCGCTGCTGAGATGCCCGAGGTAAAGATGGCGCAGCTCCGCGGTCATGATTTCCGCGGCCAGCTGCGCCGCCGCATCGTTGGAGAGGTGGCCGTGCCGGCTGAGAATGCGTTGCTTGGTGGCCCAGGGACGGCGGGTGTCGTCCTGCAACATTTTCACGCAATGATTGGCCTCGAGCACGAGGGCGTGCGAGGCGCGCACGCGTTCGATGACCAGCCGCGTGGCGTGGCCGAGGTCGGTGAGGAACCCGATGTTGCCTGACGGGGTGCGCAGGAGGAATCCCACGGGATCGTAGGCGTCGTGCGGCACGCTGAACGTGTCGATGGAGATGTCCCCCAGTTCAAAGGTCGCGCCGGTGGTAAAGAGGTGGAAATCGAGCGGAACCTGGAACTGCGTCTGGATGGCTTCCTTGGTCAGGCGATTGCAGTAGACCGGGATCTGCAACTTGCCAGCCAGGACGCCGAGTCCTTGGGTGTGGTCCGTGTGCTCGGGGGTGATGAGGATGCCGTGGAGGTTCTCCGGCGTGCGGCCGATCGCGAGCAAACGCTGGCGGATCTGGCGCGCGCTGAGGCCGGCGTCGATGAGCAGGCGCACGTCTTCGGTTTCGAGATAGGCGCAATTGCCGCTGGAACCGCTCGCAAGAATCGTAAGACGCGCTGACACGCTGGCGACGGTAGGAACGGCGGCTGATTTGGGCAAACTCAAACGTGGGTGCGTGAAACGCGCGCGTGGTTGCGAGGCCGGCGGGACGATCTCCCCAAAATACAATCCG
>JBDHQG010000380.1:0-4877 GCA_039806925.1 Limisphaerales bacterium | reverse complement strand
GCAAGGGCTTTATCCGCTGTCCAGGGGCCGACTTTCAATTTGGCAACTGTGTAGCCTTGAGCTGTTTCTGCCATTTTTAAAACTTCATCAGGTGTTCCACAAAGAAAAAGGGCGCACGGTTCACATGCGCGCTTCGTGTCGAATCGAACTCGTTTCTGATCAGATGAACTCGTTGATCAGGTTTTCGAGGAACTCCTGGCGACCGCTCTGGTTGGTCTTCACTTCGCCCAGCTTCAGCGCGTAATCGGACAACTCCTTGAAGCTGACCCGACGCTTCTCGATCTGCCTGCCGATGCCGCTGTCGAAGCTGCTGTAGCGCTGCTTCACGAAGGCGTCGAGTCGTCCGTCCTTGCGGATGGCCGCCGCGATCTTCAGGCCGCGCGCGAAGGCGTCCATGCCACCGATGTGCGCGTGAAAGAGGTCCACCGGATCGTAGCTCTCGCGGCGCACTTTCGCGTCGAAGTTCACGCCGCCCGTGGTCAGGCCGCCGTATTTCAGGATGCCCAACATGCACTGCGTGGTGAGATAAATGTCCGTCGGGAACTGATCCGTGTCCCAGCCGAGGAGCAGGTCGCCCGTGTTCGCGTCGATGCTGCCGAGAGCGCCCGCCGCGCCCGCCACTTCGATCTCGTGCTGCATGGTGTGACCCGCGAGCGTGGCGTGATTGGTTTCGAGATTCAGCTTCAGGTGCTCGGTGAGCTTGTATTCGCGGAGGAAGTTCAGGCACGCGGCGGAATCGGAATCGTACTGGTGCTTGGTCGGTTCCTTCGGCTTCGGCTCGATGTAGAACTGGCCCTTGAAACCAATCTTCTTCTTGTGCTCGACAGCCATGTGCAGAAACGCGCCGAGGTGATCCAACTCGCGCTTCATGTCCGTGTTCAGCAGCGTGGAGTAACCTTCGCGTCCGCCCCAGAACGTATAGCCTTCGCCCTTGAGGTCGTGTGTGACTTCGATGGCCTTCTTCACCTGCGCCGCGGCGTAGGCGAACACGTCGGCGTTCGGGCTGGTGGCCGCACCGCACATGTAGCGCGGATGCACGAAGAGACAGGCGGTGCCCCAGAGCAGCTTCACGCCGGTGTCTTTCTGGAACTTCTTCAACTCCTTCGCGACGACATCGAGGTTCTTGTTCGACTCGCGGAGATTGCGGCCTTCCGGCGCGACATCGCGGTCATGGAACGCGTAGTACGGCGCGCCGAGCTTCTGGCAGAATTCGAACATCACCGGCACGCGCTTGAGCGCCATCTTGAGCGAGTTGGTGCCGTCCTCCCACGGGCGCTTCATCGTGCCGACGCCGAACATGTCCGCGCCCATGCCGCGCAGCGTGTGCCAGTACGCGGCGGAGAAGCGCAGGTGATCGCGCATCGGCTTGCCTTCGACGAGTTCGTCGGCATTGTAATGTTTGAACGAGAGCGGGTTCTTGGAAGCCGGACCTTCGTAGCGGATGGTCTTAATCTTCGGAAATGCTGCGGGCATATATTTCGTGTTTGTTCGTTAAAATGAGGGGCGGATTTTATCGACGGGCACACGGGATGACAAGCGCCGGTTCGGGCAGTGGATCAATTGGGTCGGGATGGTGGAGCGCCGATTTCCGAAAGCACCCCGCCGATTCGGGCTTCTTGACGCTCCCTGCCGTGGTCACTACGGTGATTCGCATGACTCGGCCGATAGGTTTGTTCATCCTGATTGCCGTGGGGCTGCTCGCATTTGCGGAGCGCTGTCCTGCCCCGCTGATTTTCACGCCCGGCGAAGGCTGGCGCTACGAACGCGCCGGCACGTCCGGCTCGTGGGTGCGCACGCGCGCCAAGGACCAGCTCGAAGCGGCGCAAACCTCCTTCGACGCGAAGGATTACGGCATCGCGATCAAGGCCGCGCGCCGCACGGTGAACTCCTGGCCGTTCTCCGACTACGCCCCGCAGGCCCAGTACATCCTGGCCCGCTGCCACGAGGAAAAGCAGCAGGACGAGGCCGCCTTCAAGGCTTACCAAAAGCTGATCGAACGTTACCCGAAGACATCCAACTACGACGAGGTCATCCTGCGCCAGATGGCCATTGCGAACCGGTTCCTCGCCGGCCAGTGGTTCCGGGCCTTCGGCTACGTGCCGCTGTTCCCGTCAATGGACCGCACCATCAAGCTCTACGAACAGGTCATCAAGAACGGCCCCTACAGCGAGGTGGCGCCGCTGGCGCAGATCAACATCGGCAAGGCCAACGAAAAGAAATTCGTCGCCGACTTCCCCGAGGCCGTCCGCGCCTACGAGAAGGCCGCGGACAAATACGCCGACCGCAAGGAGGGCACGGACGCGCTCTATCTCGCCGGCGAATCGTATTACAAGCAGGCGAAGAAGGCCGAGTATGACCAGTCGATCGCCGCGCAATCCATCGCCACGTTCACCGATTTTTCGACGTTGCATCCGGCCGACAAGCGCGTGCCCGAGGCCCAGAAGCGGATCGGCTCGCTCAAGACCGAGCAGGCCCGCGGCAGCTATGAAATCGCGCGCTACTACGAGAAGCGTCGCAAGTGGGAGGGGGCGAAGATTTACTACAACGACGTGCTCGCCAAGGATCCCAACTCGCCGCTCGGCGAAGAGGCGCGCCATCGCATCGACGAGATTGCGAAGATCCAGAAGAAGTAAAATGCGCCTCCGCCGCCTCCTGCCGTTTTGTCTCGCGACGGCCCTCGTCGGGTTGGGCGGCTGCGCCTACCGCCTTGGACCCAGCAACGGCGAGAGCGCGAGGACGCGTTCCATCCAGGTGAATCCCTTCCAGAACAAGACGGTCGAGCCGCGCCTGATTGAAGCCGTGAGCTTCGCGCTGCGCCGGCAGCTCCAGCAGGACGGCACCTACGCGCTCGACACCCACAATGACGGCGACATCGTGCTCAACGGCACCATCGTCAGCTACGAGCGCCGCTCCCTGTCCTTCCAATCCCGCGACGTGCTCACGCCGCGCGATTACCGGCTGACGATCACGGCGCGCGTCACCGCGCAGGACCGCATCAGCGGCAAGGTTCTGCTCGACCGCGAGATTACCGGCCACTCGGACATCCGCATCGGCGCCGATCTCGCCAGCGCGGAGCGTCAGGCGCTCCCGAACGTCGCCGCCGATCTCGCGCGCAACGCCACCGCGCTGCTCGTGGACGGGACGTGGTGACAGGGCGCGAAACGGATCGCCCCAAGCACGCCGCGCCAGTCTGCTTGAAACCACCCGACGCCCAGCCGGTCAAAAAGCAGTTGTCGCGATCTGCTGAATCCCGTACGAACTGCCGCACACCATGAGAACGTTTCTCGCCCTGGCCTTGCTCGCCGCGCTTTCATCGTCGTCCCATGCCGCCGACTGGCCGCAATGGCGCGGCCCCGCACGCAATGGACACGCGGATGATTTGGCCGCGTTGATCCAACTCCCAGCCGACCTCAAGCCGATATGGAAGATTGCGGTTGGAGGAGGACACTCCAGTCCCGTCGTTGCGGGCGGCACGGTCATTTACATGGATGAAGACGGGACGAACGAAGTGGCCCACGCGCTCGATGCCGCGACTGGCAAGGAGCGCTGGAAGGTCGCCTACGCGCCGCGCTTTCAGGACGAATGGGGTGCCGGCCCGCGCTCCACGCCGATCATCGATGGCGACCGCGTCTACGTCCAATCCTGCACCGGAGAGTTTCGTTGCCTGTCCCTTGCCGACGGCAAAACGATCTGGCAGACGAGTTTCGAGAAGGATTTCGGCGTGAAGTTTCTCGGGAACAAAGCCAACGAAGGCACCGCGACGCGACGCGGGAACAACGGCTCCGGCGTCATCGATGGAGAGCGATTGTTCCTCCCGGTCGGCAGCAAAAACGGCGCGAGCCTCGTTTGCTTCGACAAAAAGTCCGGCAAGGTTCTCTGGAAATCCGGCGACGACGAGGTGGCGTATTCCTCCTTCGTGATGGCCACGCTCGGCGGCGTTCGCCAGGTGGTGGCGCTCACGGCCGATGCGCTGCAAGGCGCCGAAGCGGAGTCAGGAAAAATTCTCTGGCGCGTGCCGCTGAAGACCGCAGCCAAACGCCACGCCGCCTCCCCGGTGATCATCGGCGATCATATCGCGGTGAACTCCCACACCTTCGGGCTCCGCTCGTTTCGCATCGAGAAGGACACGGGCGGCTTCAAAGCGACTGAAGCGTGGGCGAACCCGGACTTGAAGATCAACCTCGCCACGCCCGTGCTGTTGGACGGGCATCTCTACAGTCAGGGCGCGAACAAGGATTACGTGTGCGTGGATGCCAGCACCGGCGTGTTGAAGTGGTCGCAAACCGGCTTCGGGCTCGGGCGCAAGGACTACGCCTCCACCATCGCGATTGGGAAAAACCTGCTGACCCTCACCGAAGACGGCACGCTGCTCCTCTTGGCTGGAAACCCGGAGAAATACACCGAGCTCGGCCGCGTGCAGGTTTGCGGCAACACCTGGAGCCATCCCGCCCTTGCCAACGGCAAGCTCTACGTCCGCGACGGACGTTCGCTCCAATGCTTCGATCTCCGTTTCAAATAGGCGGCACACTAACGCCGGCTAAAACCTCGCTTGAAACAGCAACGAAAGGGAATGAATCCGGGCGCGCCCGAAGCGGATGTCCTGCGAGGTGTTCCGGACATCCCACTCCGCTTCGCCGGCGGCGAAATTGGTATCGGCCGCCATGACGGCGCGGGCTATCGGACTGCTGACATAGAGGTTGTTGAGTTCACGCTCAAAAGTCTTGCCGCTCGCTTCGACGGCGGCCTTCACCTTTTCGAACTGACCTAGCGAGTGCAGCCACAAGCAGAAGCGGGCTTGCGGATAAAGTTCGGGAAGGCCGAGGGCGCGCAGTAGGATCGAGAGTATCGTCAGCCGCACATTGTCGGATGTGCCACCG
>JBDHQG010000379.1:0-4897 GCA_039806925.1 Limisphaerales bacterium | reverse complement strand
GACGTGAAGGCGGCGGACGTCAAAGCCGCCGTCCTGAAGAAATTCGGCAACTGGAAGAAAGGCTCCCCCGCCCTCGCGAACCTTGTTCCCGCCGCGCCGTTAAAGAAGGCGAAACACGTCGCGGACACGCGCGACAAGAAGCAGGCGGTGCTCGTCATCGGATTTCCCGGCACGACGCTGCATGACGCGGATCGGTTCGCGCTCGAGCTGATTCAGGAATCCTGCAGCGACCTCGGCTCGCGGCTCTTTGTCCGCATCCGCGAGAAGCTCGGGCTCGCCTACTACGTCGGCGCGCAGAATTTCCTTGGCCTCGTCCCCGGCTACTTCGCGTTCTACGTCGGGACTGATCCGTCGAAGGTCGCGCTCGTCGAAAGCGAGTTGCTCAAGGAAGCGGAGGAACTCCGTCAGAACGGCCTCACCGCCGAGGAACTCAAGCGCGCAAAAGCCAAGGTCATCGGCCAGAAGAAAATCGCCCGGCAGGATCTCGGCGGCTACGCGATGTCCAGCGCGCTCGACGAGCTTTATGGTCTCGGCTTCCGCCACATCGACACCGAGGACGAGAAATACGAAGCCGTCACGCTCGTGCAGGCGAAGGAAGTCGCGAAGAAGTATCTGAAGCCCGACGTTCTCGTCGTCTCCGTGATCAAACCGGCAGACGCACCGTAAACGTCGCGCCTTTCCCCACCTCGGATTCCACGTCGATGCGCCCGCCGTGGGCATCCACGATGGCCTTGCAGATCGCGAGTCCCAGACCGTTCCGTCCATTCGCACGCGCGCGTGATTTGTCCGCGCGGAAGAAGCGTTTGAAGATGTGCGGCAGGTCCGCCTCGCCGATCCCCTGACCGGTATCCGACACGCGCAATGCCCGGGCGAGGCTCGCGAGCAGCCTCGGTTCATCTTCGACGATCAGGATTCTCATGGGATGCAGCCGACGGCCGGACTGTACCGCATTGCAAGGATGGACGCCAAGCAAAGCCACGACCGCGACAATGATGATGTTGCCACACCCGGCATTAAGGGAAAATTAAGCCGGAACAAGGCGACGGAAGAACGCATTCAGCGTGTTGGCCCGGCAGGACAATGCTTCCAGCCTGTCCGCAAAATTCTCTAACACGAACACCAAACATTTCGGCTCAGCGAATCTTTCTTTCCGAGATACATCATCATGCAATGCGGGTCAGGCGGGAAACCCGACCCTCAACAACATCGCTTCGGTCCAGGCGCCGTTCGCGTGATGAAGCATTCACGCAAATGTCACAGGCGGCGGATTGACACGGGCGCACCGTCTGGTTAACTCGGCTCAAGTCCCTGTCCCGCACCCCGGCTCCCCCGCGAGCAGTCGTGCGTGTGTACAGGTGACTTGTCGGAGTCCGTCGTGTGTGTACCAGACAAACAACATCAACCGGAGAAACACCCATGAGTAAACATCCCATCAGAAAACTCGCGTCGACGCTCGGCCTGCTTGGCCTGTCGTGCGCCGCCGCCGTCTCTCAATCCACCATCAACGTCCCCGGCTTCCTCAAGTTCGAGGTCTACACCAACATCACCGGCGTCACCGTGGCCGATTTGACCGCATCGCCGAGTTTCCCCAATTCGCCCGGACGCACCTTCTACATGCCGTCGTTCGACACGCGCACCGTTTACCCGGACGATACCCATGAAAACTACGGCGGCCGCATCACGGGATTCGTCACGCCGACTGAAACCGGCAGCTACGAGTTTTTCCTGCGCAGCGATGACGCGGCGGAACTCTGGTTGAGCAGCGACGAAAATGCGGCGAACCTCCAGAAGATCGCCGAGGAGACCACTTGCTGCGGCCTTTTCGAGGAGCCCGGCGCGCCCGAGACATCTTTTGCGCGTGAACTGCAAGGCGGCCATCGCTATGCCATTGAAGTCCGCTTCAAGGAGGGCACCGGCGGCGATTTGTGCCAGGTGGCCTGGCGTCTCGACGGTGACACCACCCCCGCCGCGCAGCTCGCTCCCATGCCCGTCGCGTTCCTCTCCACGCCGGTTCCCGCGCGCGGCAGCATCACCGTCACGCAGAATCCCCTGAACGTCACCGCGGCGGCGAACGACATCATCACCCTCGGTGTGGACTTCACCGCCACACACGCGCCCGCCGTCGTGCAGTGGCAGCGCAATGGAGTGAACGTGCCCGGGCTCGTGGGCCGCCAGGCGAAGCTCGGCCCGCTCAAACTTACCGATGCAGGCGCATACCGGGCGATCATCTCCATTCCGGGCGCGTTCACCAACAGCACCGCGGCCAACATCACCGTCGCTCCGGACACCCATCCGCCGGGGGTTGAAAGCGTGACCGGCAATTCAAGCTTCGACCGCCTGACGCTCGTCTATTCGGAGGCCGTCGATGCCAACTCGGCCGTCGACCAGTTCGCCTATTCGTTCGACGGCGGGCTCACGTTTCTGGGAGCCACCGTCGTTAACAGCACGACGGTGATCCTGCAAACCTCGCCGCAAACACCGGGTGCCACCTACACGGTCACCGTGGCCAACGTCATCGACATGGCCGGCCTCAGCACCGGCGATCCCGGCACGAGCCATACCTTCACCGCCCTTGATCGCGTCGCCGGAGGCTTGAAGTTCGAGACCTGGCTCGGCATCACCGGCACCGCCATTTCCAGCCTCACTGGCGATCCGCGCTACCCGGGTTCGCCCGATGTCTCCGCCTACGTCACGCAGTTCACCAGCCGCCAGATTTACGCGGACGCCAGCTCCGTGAACGATTACGGCGGACGCCTCTCCGGCTGGGTTGTTCCGCCGGAATCCGGCGACTACGAGTTCTTCATCCGCAGCGACGACAGCTCGCAACTTTTCCTCAGCCTGGATGAGAATCCCGAAAACGCCGTGATGATCGCCTCTGAAGACGGCTGCTGCGGACCATTTGAAGCCCCGGGCGCTCCCGAAACTTCCGCGCCGAAAACACTCGTCGGCGGCAGCCGTTACTACATCCAAGCGCTCTGGAAAGAAGGCGGAGGCGGCGACTACTGCGACGTCGCCTGGCGCAAGGTCGGCGATCCGACGCTGCCCGTGAACCTCCCGTTCATCCCCGGGTCCGCGCTGGAAACCTACGCACCCGCCGGCACCTTCCTCGCTCCCACCGCCATCATCGTCAGCCCCGCCAACGGCTCGGAGTCTCCCGTGGGCGAACCCGTCACCATCATTGCAAACGTCTCCGCCGCCGCCGGGAAAACCATTGCGAAGGTCGAGTTCATCGAGCAGGGCCGCGTCATCGGCACCGCGACCAGGGCCCCGTTTGAATTCACCTTCTACGATCTGCGCGAAGACAATCACTCCATCACCGCCCGCGCCAGCGACAGCTCGGGTCAAGTCACGGTGTCCGAACCCGTGACCTTCTCCGTCGGCGCACAAGTCGCGACCGTGAAGATTGCCGCCATCGACACGGAAACCATGTGGCGCTACGACCGCTCCGGCAGCGATCTCGGCACGGCCTGGCAACTCGTGGGCTTCGACGACAGCGCGTGGCCGGAAGGGCTGGCCCTGATCGCCGACGAAGGCACCACCACCGTCGAGCCCATCCGCACCCGCATCAGCCGGTTCAATGACCAGGGCGCGTATGTCCGCACCTTCTATTACAGGAAGAAGTTCACCTTCGGAACCGTGTCGCCCGAGGTGAAGCTGAAGCTCCGCCATGTCGTCGATGACGGCGCGGTGTTCTATCTGAACGGCCAGGAGATCCATCGCTTCGGCATCGCGCAAGGCATCGTGGTCGACTACCTCACCGACGCCGCCGGCCACGAAAACATCTACGAAGGCCCGTATGACATCCCGCCCGAGCTTCTCGTGGAGGGCGAGAACGTCATCGCCTGCGAAGTCCATCAATCCGGCGGCAGCAGCTCGGACATGGTCTTCGGCGCCGAACTCATCGCCACCGTACCCGTCGTCCGCACCACGATGTCCATCGTTCGCAACGGCGCCTCGGTGAACATCTCCTGGGCGCCCGGCGGCGGCGCACTCGAATCCGCGCCGACACCGGCCGGGCCGTGGACGACGGTGGCCAACGCGACCAACCCTCTCACCGTCTCGGCGGCCGGCGCCCCACGCTTTTATCGCCTCAAGCGCTGACCACCTTCACAGCAAACACAGGCGCTGGACGTCTCAAGCGTCCAGCGCCTTTTTGTTTCCCCGTGAAAGCAGACAAGCGCCGAACGAGAAGGTTGATCCCACATCCTGTAGCAGCCGAAGTAAGGAGGCTCTGACTTTGCGTGACACCACTGACAACGCCTCCGCAACTTCCCGCGCCGCCCGGAGTTGAATCGCCCATCAGTGACAACCGTCAGAACCTCCAGCCATGAAACCGGACGCCTCCCCGCTCGTCAGCAAGCTCACGCTGCTCGTCCTCACGCTCATCCTCGCCTGCCTCGTGGTGCTGGTGGTGCGCAGCTTCCGCCAGCAATCGTCCACGCCGGTCATCGCCACATCTGAAATCGGGGAAACCTCGCCCGCGGAAGAACCGACTTCAATACCCGCGCCGCCGCCCGCGCCATTCGTCAAGAGAACTGTTCCCACTTCCACAAAGCCATCCCTTCCGCCAACTCCTCCCGGCGTGGTCCAGACCAATGGTCCCGGCCAAGCCGAACTTTCGCCCCAGGAGCCTGATGTCACCGGCCGGGTTTCATTTGGCCCGACCGATCATCGTCCCACCGTGGTTCACGAAACTCTCGCCGCCAACGGCAGCGCGCTGCTCGCCGGCGCTGTCACGCTCAAGGGCACGCCGAAGCCTGAAATCCCCATCGAGCTTGGCCCGACCTGCGGCGCCCTTCGTAAGACATTGATTTACCGATGGTGCTGTGGTAAGTTCCGGCACCGTCAAGGCAGACGACGCGGGCGACGCGAAGCGGCGCACGGTCGGACTGCCGGC
>JBDHQG010000378.1:0-4904 GCA_039806925.1 Limisphaerales bacterium | reverse complement strand
GGATTTCCTCAACACCTGCGACAAGGGTCTCGCGCTCATCAAGGCCGTCGGCGCGAAGAACGTGAAGCTGCACCTCGACACGTTCCACATGAACATCGAGGAGAAGAACCAGGCGGACGCGATTCGCAAGGCGGGCAAGCTGCTCGGGCACTTCCACGCGTGCGGCAGCGACCGCGGCACGCCCGGCAATGATCACATCGAGTGGAAACCCATCGTCAAGGCGCTGAAGGATATTGGCTACAAGGGCGACCTGGTGATCGAGAGCTTCACCACGGACGTGAAGGTGATCGCCCGCGCCGCCGCCATCTGGCGCCGCATCGAGCCGACGACGAACGAGATCGCCGTGAAGGGCATCCAGTTCCTGAAGAAGGTGCTGTAGGCCGGCACCAAACAGCCTCCCACAATGCCCGGTCCATTACGGCCGGGCATTGTTCTTTCCGGTCCTTCAAAGCGCGGATTGGGCCGTATTTTCCGGGAGATTTTCACTTGCCAGACGCCGGATGCTCCCCTAATCATTCGCGTCAATTAAATCTCTGGATGTTCCAGTTAAGTTCGATGAAGTCCGCATGAATAAGCCTAAACCGCCGGGGGTGTCTTGAGTCGCCCTTTCTCTCCTCGTTCCTCCTTCTCTCCAGGTTCATCCGTCAGGGTCAACGGGAAGATTCGTGCCCGCGAAGTCCGGGTCATTGGTACTGAGGGCCAGCAGCTCGGTGTATTCCCATTGCCCGACGCCATCAACATGGCCCGCGCCAAGGGCGTGGACCTCGTCGAGATTGCCGCCGCGGCGAATCCGCCGGTCTGCCGCCTCGTGGATTTCGGCAAGTATCGCTACGAACAATCCAAGAAGGACAAGGAAGCACGCAAGCACCAGCACGCGAACAAGGTGAAGGAAATCCAGCTCAGCCCGCAGATCGATCCGCACGATTTCGGGGTGAAGCTCAGCCATGCGATCGATTTCATGTGCGAGGAGATGAAGGTGAAGGTCACGCTTCGTTTCCGCGGACGCGAGATGGCGCACAAGGAATTCGGCTTCCAGCAGATTGAGAAGTTCACAAAGGAAGTCGCGCCCTACGGGCATCCGGACGCACCCGCCAAACTGGTCGGCAAAGGCATCACCGTGATGTTCAGCCCCCTGCCCCGCAACAAGCGCGCGAAGAACCCGCGCCAGGCGGAGATCGACGCGGAACGCGCGGCAGCCGGAGCCTCGTCGCATCAAGACGAGCCTGCGGATGAAGGCGGGGAACACAAGCCGGTGCAAATCAAGACCGGCGGCAACGTCAGCACCAAGCAGCCCCCGGCGGCATTCTCCAACAATCCCTTCGCGAAACTCGACATGAACGCGCGCCAGGATCCCCCCGCGGAATCGCAGCCGGAATCCTGAACTTTCCGGCCCCGTCGGGCCGCAATAATTCGCAGATTTTTCTTCGGCTCAGGGGTCCATCAGCGGGTGGCTGATGTTTTCAGGCTCCAGGCTTTGACGAGTTCAGGGAACTGGCAGCCGGAGCAGATGGAGTTCGAGTGCCCGCAGAAGTCCCGCACGACCTGCAACAATCCCTGCTGCATCGCCGCCGACTGCATTCCGCGGGGCATCGAGCCGCCCAGCAAACGTTGACGGGCGAGCTTCAGCACCGAGTTATCCTCCGCCGCCGGCCACGCGAAATAGCGTCGCTCAATCTCGCGCCGCAATGTCTCGCTCCTTCCCTCCACGGCGCGCACCCAGAGCCACGGCAGCAGGACGTTGACGGCGAGGTCGGTGACGCGCGCCGCGCCCAGCATCGGTTGGGACGCAGCGAGGGATGTTGAACGCAGCGTCCAGTGCCGGTTCCAGAACGGATCTTCCGGGACATTCAGGGCATGATGGAGCGATGGCTGTTCCATGCCGGGCTTGATCGCCGCCTGGCACCAGTTTTCCAGCGCGCCGCAGAGCTGTCCCCCGGCCAGCCAGTGGGCCGCGAGGGCCAGCCGGCGTTGGGGATGATTCGCCGGCCGGATGCCGGAGAGATTCCAGAGCGTTCGCGGCAGCGTGCATTCGGAAAACTGCCCGCGCTCACGCCACCAACTGTCCCACAGCCGGCGCAGATAATCATCCGTGCCGCGCTGCCGCCGGGTCAGTTCCACGGGCAGCAGCCCGCCGACGCCAAGCAGGCGCGCCTGCAAGGAGAGGACGGAAGCCGCCTTGTGCCCCGGGCAAATCTGTTCGCGCAGTTCGCCGAGGCGCAGCATCGGCCAGGTGTTTCGCTTGTAGCCGAGCCCGCGAAAGACCCCTTCCCACAAGGCCTGTTCCCAGCCGGCCTGCCGCGCACGCGCCTGAAGCTGCGATGCCTTCGCATGAAGCCGGATGATCGCCGCCTGCCGCAGCAGCTCGCCCAGCGCGGAGGCGGACAGCTCCTTCAGCGGCGCGCAGCAGCGGCCGGCAAGGTCCGCCGGGAAGGCGCGCGCGGAATCCGAGCCGTGCCACCAGCGGAGTTCGTCCAGCGGCGCGTCGAGCACGGGCTCCAGTTCGAGCGTGGGCAGGAACTGCGCGCCGCCTTTGCGCCAGACAACGTGAAGCACGACCTTGTGGAACGTGGGATTGGAATCGTGGTGATGCGACTTCCAGTCGGCTGATTTCAGATCGAGCTCCACGTCGCCCTGCACTGGCGCGTCGGCGTCGAACTGAAGAACGGCGTCACGAAAATCCGGACCCGGTTCGTGGTTCCAGAATCCAGGGTGCAACACGCGGACGCGTCGTCCGTCAAGCGTGCCCAGGCGATCACGCAGCAGGCGCTGGTGGAACCACACGGCCTGGAGCAAATCCTCGGAAGGGGCCTCGGAGCGTTCGAGAAGAGAGAGCTGCCACGGCGCCTGTTGACGCCATTCCGCGTAGGAATTGAAGAATTGCGGAAACACCTGCCCGTCTTTTTCAACGGAGAGGGGATTGAAGTCAAGAACTCGGCGTCGGCTCGTTCAGGCCGCAGAGACGCGCCGACGGGCCGTCATGGAATGGAGAACAGGCCCGGCGGAGGCTGGCAACTATTCGGAAACCTTCATGAGGTCTTCCACCGTCATGTAACCAGAATGGTCCTTGGTTTCTTCGCGCGCTTTTTTGACCTGCTCCGGCTTCACGATGAGAGCCTTGTTGCCCCAGGAATTTCGGATGTAGCTCAGCGCGGCGGCGATCTCCACATCGCTGAGGACGTCCTTGAAGGCAAGCATCTGGGCCGCGCCCCATTCCTTGTCCTTCACCTTGATCGGGCCGCTCAAGCCATGAAGAACGATCCGTGCGATGCGCGATGGGTCCTTCGCCAGCACCCATTCGGAGCCGACCAGCGGCGGGGCATTCTGGGAGGCGCTGCCGTTGCCGTCACCTTGATGGCAGCCCACGCAAATCTTGTTGTAGACAACCTTCCCCTCCTCCACCGGGTCCGGGCCGGTCTTGGGTTTCAGCCCCTCGATATCCTTGAAACTTCTATACGGCCCCTGCACGCGGGCGTCGAGCTGGCCGCCGTATTCCACGACGTACATGTTGCCCCAGTAAATCAATCCGACGAGCAACGCGATCAGCAGCACCGGCATTGCCGCGCGGGCCGCCGTCGGCTCGCCGCCGTTCTCCTTCACGATCAATGAAGTCTTGCCCGAGCCCGGAGGCCGGCTCTGCTGCGGAGCATTCTGTTTGTGCTGCTTCTTCATTGGGCGGGGGCTGCGGCCGCGGCAACGGGTTTCGCCGGGGGCATGGGGACCGGCGCTTCAACCAGGGGCGCGCTGGCGTTCAGGCTGTTGAGATACGCCACCAGCGCCTCCGCTTCCGGCCGGGGCGTGATTTCGAATCCCGGCTCCACGCTCGCGGGCAGCGCGTTCGCCGCGGGCTTCTCCCCTTCCGCCAGCTTGCGCTTGTTAAAAAGGTAGCGGTACGGCGGCATCATCGACTTGGGCATCGTTGACTGCGGGCTGTAGAGGTGCTGGAGGGCCAGGGCCGCCGGGGCCGCGCGAAGACCGTAGTTTGCGAGGTCGGGGCCGATGCGCAGCGTGCCGAGCTGCACCGGGTAATCGTAGAGGAAATCCTGGCTCACCGTCACGCGCCGGCCCCAGCCGCGCTGGATGTCCGGACCGAGCGTCGCGAGAACCACCTGCGCCTTGGCTTCGCCGTTGGTGAGCTGCTGGGCCATGGCGCTGGCCTCCAGCATCGGGAGTCCGCCCAGCAGTTTCACCGGGGCCTGCGCGATCAATTTATCCGGGTTCGCAATCTTCAGCTTCTCCATCGTCGCCGCCAGCTGCGGCCAGGCGTTGCCGGATTCCGCCAGCCAGAGCTCGAAGGAAACGCCCGTCTGGCGGATCTGCTGGCTGTGGCACTCGACGCAACCCTGGGCGCGATACACCTCGGCGCCTTTCTGGGCCAGGCCCGCGCGCGGCGAAGGATAGCGTTCGCCCGTGGCCTCGATCACGACCGGCTGCGCCGATCCCAGCTGGAGCTGGGGCGCCATCAGCAGCGTCCAGAAAGAGCCGCCCACGCTCAGGATGATTCCAAAGAAAACGAGGAGACCGTTGTTCATGAGCGCACCCCCGGTTTCGCGGCGGCTCCGCAGCATTCGGCGCAGAAGGAGCCCGCCAGCGGCTTGATCAGGCCACACAGCAGCTTGAGGAAATTGGAGAGAAACGCGAGCTGGCCCACCAGGAGCAGGAGCACGCCCAACGTCGAGAGCCCGACAAAGGGCACCGTGCCACGGACGACATCCATGAACGGAATCTCGGGGCCGGCGAGCCTCAAGCCCTGCAGAACTCCTCCCGCGCCAAGCCCGAGGAACAACAGCGCCACGCCCGCCGCCGAGCAGGCGAAGTGAATGCGCACCGAGGATTCGCTCGGCCAGTTCACCTGGGCAATCCGCGGAATGATGTAATACAAACCGCCGAAGAGCACCATGCTCACG
>JBDHQG010000377.1:0-4913 GCA_039806925.1 Limisphaerales bacterium | reverse complement strand
GATTAGCTTCAGCGAGAATGGCCCGAATTACCCGAAACCGAGTAGTAGAGCTGCATGAACTCCCACGCCATTCGTTCCTTTGAGAGGTAATCACGCACCCGCCTCAACGCCAGTTCATTAACCTGACCACAAGAAAATAGCGCATGTGAGGCGGCCTGCCGAACTGCTTTGGCACACCCGGCCACGCTGCCAGCTTCGAATAGAAGCCCATTTTCTCCCGGCCAGATATAGTCGATGATTCCTCCAACATTTGAGGCAATCACCGGCACGCCGGCCACTGCAGCCTCCTTCACCGCATTAGGACTGTTATCGCACCGGGTGGGATAGAGCATCCATGTGGCCTTGGAAAGCTCCCCGGCAATCTCTGTCGCGGTGCGACTCCCGACCAGATGGACACGTCTCTGGAATGCATCTGATAAACAGGGCCGTATCTTTTCAAAAAACGGCTTGTCAACGTTTCCCACGCAAATGAGCTCAAAGTCGAGTTCGTCCACCAAGGAATCCAGACTGCGCAGCATTACGTCGCCGCCCTTCAGGTAATTCAGCCCCCCCACAAACAGGATTCGCAATTTCTCCCGGACGGGAGCACGTTTTAGTTCGGAAAAAAGCCTCAGAGGGGCGTGTTCAACTTGATGGACATCCAGTTGCGGGTATCGTTTCCTCAGATAGCCTACCGAGAATTTCGACTCAGTGGTGACTGTCCTCGCCCCGCCCAAGGAAATATCCTCCAGTAAGGCGTGAAACCGGTCGTAGGCGTTGAGTGGAATGCTCTGTCGAATCCAGTTCAGCAACCCCTGACATGTCACCAAGCAGGGATAGTCCAACCGCCCCGCGACCAATGCGGCCCCCCCCTCCGTTCCCCAAGCATGAACCAGATCAGGTTCAATGGCAGCCAACTCTTTTCGAAGCAAAACGGTATCCAGCCAGTAGAACGAAGAAGCGCGTAATCCTCCATAGGTCTTGATTAGGTGAAAAGTCACCCCATTTCGCACGAACTGCTCGCTCTTCTTGAAATGCTTGCGCAGGACAAAGACATGAAGCTTTAACTCGTTACATTTCTCAAGCTCCCCCAGCAACACCCGCTGCCATGTCGCCGGATGAACTTTGGGCAAATTACGAAGCTCCTCACTGACATCATCCAGCCATTCAATTGGAAAAAACGAAATCCATGCCACAGTCAGCGCCATATAATATCGAGGCCGAAATAGTCGGCAAATCCCTCCCATCTGACCAGCTTCCTTTTCCAACTTTACGGATTTGCGAACCCAACCATTGCTTGACGCTAGAAACCGGGATTTGGTAGGGCAAACAGATGTCGTCGACTCCTTTTCGGAAGATCGGAGCAAACATTTCGTGGCTGTTGTTTGACCGTGTTTTTCGGATGGTCGTTGGCGTAGTTACTCTCGCCGTCGTGGCGCGCCACCTCGGCACGGCTGAGTTCGGCGACCTGAATTTCTCCATCAACCTCGTCGCCCTTTTGACCTCTGTCGCGGGAATGAGCCTAGATGGAGTTGTAATCAGAGAACTCGTCCGCCGCCCGGAACAGAGCGCTCATGTTCTCGGTTCTGCAGCAGTGCTCAAGATCATCGGTGCGACCCTGTGCATCCTGTTGGTGGCGCTCATCGGCTGGGCGGAGGGCGGCAACTCCTCCACCTTCCCGCTGGCCATCATCATTTCGATGGGATTCCTGCCGCAGGCATTTGACGTCACGGACCTTTGGTTTCAGCGCCACCTTCAATCGAAGTTCACCGTGATGGCGAAAAGTGTCGCACTCCTCATCGGCGCGGGCACAAAGATCGGCCTGGCCACTCATGGTGCTCCAATTGAAATGTTTGCCTGGGCACAGGCATTTGATGCCTCGCTTCTCTCCACTGCTTTGGTGGTGATGTATCATCGAACCGGAGGCACCGTGCTGAACTGGCGGGCCTCGAAGGAGGTCATTGCAACCCTGCTCCGGGACAGCTGGCCCCTGATCCTTGCCGGCTTGCTGGTGGGGCTCTATGGGCGCGTTGAACAATTCCTTGTCCGAAGCTTTCTGGACAGTCACAGCATGGGCGTTTATTACGCCTCGGCGCGAATTACCGAGTTGTGGAATTTCATCCCAAACCTCCTGCTCAGCACTCTTTATCCGCTTTTGCTGGAGAAACGGATGGCTGACCATCACGCCTATCTGCAATGGATCCAAGTCACTTTCGATTTATTGACCAGCATCGGCATCCTTGTGGCGTTGGGAGTGACGGCCCTTGCCCCGTTCCTGATCAAAGCCATCTACGGAGATGATTACCTGCCGGCCGTGAACATCCTTCTCATACAAGCGTGGTTCGCGCCGATTACCTTCAGCGGAGCCGTCCGGGCGCAGGTTCTGCTCATGGAGGGCTCGACTGTTTACCATTGGTGGGCAGCGGTGATTGGCATCGCCGGCAACCTCGGTTTAGGCCTCTGGTTGACACCGAAACTGGGAGCTCCAGGCGCCGCCATTTCCGCGCTGGCCGGCTATATCATGAGCGCATATTTTACGTCTCTCTTGTTTCCCAAGCTGAGAGAATGCGGGCGAATGCAGACCAAAGCCTTTCTAACCGTGGCGCGATTGCCACAGATATTGCGCGAGCCAGGCAACCAGGAAATCCTCCGAAAGTTACTGAAAAGAAGCTGATGAAGATTGACTACAACTATCATTATCGAAAATGGCATCGGGACACCCCGGAACACGTCGCCCGGCTGACTGATTACTATCAGACTCTGCTTCTCTCACACCTCCCGTCGCGCAAGGACGCCGCCATTTTGGATGTCGGCTGCGGGATGGGATATTGCCTGCACGCGCTCCGCCAGGCTGGTTATTCAAATCTCACCGGCATCGACCTTGATGCCGGACAAATCGAATCCTGCCGCAAGAAAGGATTGACGATTCATCTGGTGGACGATTCGGTCGGCTTTCTTGACGAGAGAAAAACGGCCTTCGACCTCGTGATCGCCTTGGATGTCATCGAACACGTTCCCGTGGACGCCCAAATGTCGTTCATACGTGCCATTGGCTCCGCGATCCGTCCGGGAGGAAAACTCATCTGCACCGTTCCCAACGCCAATTCGATCATCGCGGGCCGATACCGCTACATCGACTGGACCCACACCTGCAGCTTCACCGAGCACAGCCTCGACTTTCTTCTGCACCACGGAGGTTTCGCGTCCATCGTCATTGAGGAATTGGAAAAGATTCCTCAAGCCCCAAAACTCTGGTGGCTGCCGGTGGGCGGCAGCCGGCATTGGTGGGCCCTGCGCTTCTTCCGCATGTGGCGTCGCTTGCAACTCATGGCGGAAATCGGACCCGAACCCGGCAGGCTCGTTCCCTTGTCGCCCAATCTTTTCGCCGTGGCATCAATGGGCAAAGGCTGATGCGCGTCTCCTCATTCGACATCTTCGATACAGTAATTACCAGATCGGTAGCAGCACCGGGCGACCTCTTCATCTGGTGCGGACTCGAACTGCAGCGCAAAGGCTGGAGTTCAATCAACCCCATTGAGTTCGCCAGATATCGCATCCAGGCGGAGAAGGATGCCAAGAAAAAAGTTCCTCACCGTGAAGTGGGCATTGAGGATATCTATGCCATGCTCACGACCGAACTGGCCTGGGACACTCAACGCCAACATCAGGCAATGACCATCGAGCTGGAATTGGAAGCTCGTGTTCTTCATCAAGTGCCATCGATGCATGACAAGGTAAAAGCGGCGCGCGCGGCTTTCGACCGCATCATTTTTATTTCCGACATGTATTTGCCGGAATCCTTCCTTCAATCCATTCTGGCACGGGAAGGACTGCATCAGCCAGGCGACTTGCTGTACGTCTCCGGCGAACGAAAATGCAGCAAAACCACGGGCAAGCTCTTCGAGCAAATCAGGAACGATCTGCCCGGGATTACCCGCTGGGAACACACCGGCGACAACCTCCATTCAGATGTGCTGACGCCCCGCTCCCTGGGTATCGAAGCAATCGAGTTTCACCACACGAAGCTCAACCGCTACGAAATCCTCGCGCGTGGAAACGAACGCTCTGCTCCGTTGTGGCGTTCGCATCTGGCCGGCGCCATGCGCCTCGCACGCCTGCACTGCCCTCTGACGGCGGGCGCGGAGCAAGCCGTCATCTGGAACACCGGAAGCAACGTGGTCGGCCCGTTGCTTTATGGGTTTGTGCAGTGGTGTCTCATCACCGCCGCTCAACAAGGCATCCAGCGCCTCTACTTTGTCGCCCGAGACGGACAAATCCTCCTACGAATCGCCCGGCTCATCTGCGCCTCGCAGAATCTTCCCATCGACTGCCGTTACCTCCACGGCTCACGCCAGGCATGGCGTCCCGCGGCCATCGGTCAGATTTCAGAAAAGGACTTGGAATGGATCGCCCCGAAGAGACACCGGCTCACAATCATCAACATCTTCTCGCGTGCCGCCGCGACGCCGGATGACTTCGAAGCGGAACTCGCCGGGGCCGGATTCTCAAAAGCCGGCTGGTCCCGGGAACTTTCAGAACAGCAACTCGACGCCTTGGGAAAACTCCTGCTTCGCCCCGATGTCGCGACCCGACTTGAAGCGAGAACAAGCCATCGTCGGAAACTCCTGGTCCAATATCTTGCTCAATCAAATGTTTTCGATGGCGTGCCAAACGCGCTTGTGGACATCGGTTGGTTTGGCAATCTGCAAAGATGTCTCGGCCGCGCTGTCTCCCTCGAAAAAGGTGCCAGGCATTTTAATCCAGTCGGCTTTTACTTCGGCCTGTTCCCCAATGCCACACAGGGCGAGCCTCTCCTAATGCGGGACTATTGGAGTCAACTTTGGACCTTAGGTCACGAGATCGAGAACCAGAACATCACATTGTTCGAATGTTTTACCGCCGCCGACCACGGATCCGTCGTCGAGTATCAGCAA
>JBDHQG010000376.1:0-4948 GCA_039806925.1 Limisphaerales bacterium | reverse complement strand
GCGTGGGGGTTTTTCGCCACCGTGTTCTGGCTGGTGGCGCTGACCAACCTCATCAATCTCATCGACGGCATCGATGGTCTCGCCGGCGGCATCTCGCTCATGTTGATGTGCCTGCTGGCCTGCTTCGGGTTCGCCGCGGATCCGCTCTCGCTCCTGCTCGCCGTCGGCACCGCCGGCGCAATCATCGGCTTCCTGTGTTACAACTTCCCGCCGGCAAAAATCTACATGGGCGATGGCGGCGCCTACTTCCTCGGCTTCCTGATCGGGGCGATGACGATCCTCAACTCGCACAAGGGCACCGTGGCCGCCGCGTTGATCGCGCCCATCTTCGCCCTCGCGCTGCCGATTGCGGACGTGTCACTGGCCATCCTCCGGCGCGGATTGAAGGGCCTGCCGATCTTCCGTCCCGACCGCAAACACATCCACCACCGGCTCGTGGACTTCGGGTTCAGCCGGCGCGGCGCGGTGCTGGCGCTTTACGGACTCTCACTCGCCTTCCTGCTCCTGGCCTTCGTCGTGTTCTGGTCCCGCGGCCAGCTCGCGCCGATCCTGTTCGGGGCGATGTTCCTGATTTTTTTCATCTCCGCCCGCTGGTCCGGGTTGCTGAAGGACTGGTATGCCGTCGGACGAGAGCTCGGCATGTCCCTGCGCATGCGCAAGGAGAGCCGCTACGCGCTGACGCTCCTGCAATGGTTGGAGATGGAGGCCGAGCGCTGCGAATCGTTGCAGGATCTGTGGACGACGTATTTGTTCGTCACCCGCAAGCTGGGGCTCGCCCAGGTAAAGCTCATCCTCGACAGCGGCCGGACGGTGAGCCGCGAACAGCTGATTCACCGGCAATCGACGGATTTTCACCGCAACCGCCACGAGATGCCGCTGGCGAACATCAAGGCCATCGAGTTCGCCAGCCAGTCTTCATCCATGCCGCCCCAGATATTCGAACACCTCACCGAACTGGCCGCCGAAGGCTGGATGAAGGCGGTGCGCCGATGGCAGGCCGTGAACCAGGTGCCCGCGGTATTCGAGCCGGCCATTCCTACGGAGACGGAAACGAACTTTTTCTCCCGCGGCCGCGCCCTGATCTCAAACGTCGCCTGAAAGATTATGGCCCGATGGATCATCAACGCGCCGCGCTGGCTGTTCCTGGCGGCGCTTGTCTACGCGCCGTGGGCTTACGGCACCACCCGTCCCTGGACCATCACCGGGCTGAACTGGCTTCTCGGCGCAACCATCGCCGCGTGGATGGTCAGCTACGTGATGCAACAACGCTGGCCGAGGTTCAACCGTGTCCAACTCCTCGCCACGGCATTCCTGATCGGTCAGGCGTGGTTCATGGTCTTCAACGCCCGGTTCGACTACGACCGCGTCAATTACCAATTCATGGAACGTAGCCCGCGGCTGTCGTTCGCGCCGGGAAGCCTCGATTACGCGCTGTCTTTCGACACCGCCATCCGGCTGACCCTGCTGCTACTCGCCGGACTCGTCGTGTCCGAGATGGCCGAACACCCGGCCTGGAGGAAGCGGATGCTGGGCACAATGCTCCTCACCGGCTGTTCCATCGTCGCGCTGGGCCTCGCCCAACGCTTCACCGGAGCCACGGACATTTTCTGGGCGCGGAAGGATCTGGGACCGAACTTCTTTGCAACATTTCGGAACCACACCAACGCAGGCGCCTTCCTGAACCTGATCTGGCCGCTGGCCATTGCCTTCGCAGCACGGGAAAAACTGAAGGCCGGACCCGCGTGGCGGATCGTATTGTGGAGCGTGCTCGCGGTCCTTTGCCTCACCGGCGTCATGGTCAACACCTCGCGTGCCGCCAGCGCGCTCGCCGCCGGGCTGATGTTCCTCACCGGCATCTGGCTGGTCTGGCAGACGATCCGGGGCCGCTTCGGCACCACCACTCCCGCGACCCTGGCAGCCACGAGCCTGCTGCTCGTCATCGTCATCGGCGCCCTCGCCTTCCTGACCGGACTGGATTCAAATCTCGGCCGGTGGCGGCAGCTCGACAAGCAATGGACCGGAGACAATTCCCGTTTGCTCGCCGCGCGCGCGTGCCTGAAAATGATTCCCGAGTCCGGCTGGTGGGGCTTTGGCCCGGGCACTTTTGAAACCGCCTTTCCCTACTTTACGGCCGAGTATGGAAACCGGCTCCGAGGCCGCTGGATCTTCGCCCATCAGGATTATCTCCAAACGCTGACAGAATGGGGCTACGCGGGCGGCTGTGGCTGGGCGGTTCTGACCGGGGGTGCCATGCTTCATTCCTGGCGCCGTCGCCGAAGCGGTCGTCAAGGCGTCAAGGACACCGCCCGGGCCACGCATTTCGGCATTCAAATCGCCCTCGCCAGCGTGTTCCTCCATGCACTGGTCGACTTTCCTCTCCAAATCGCGTCGATCCAACTCTACACCGTCACGCTACTGGGGATTCTTTGGTCAGCCAGGCATTGGATGAAATCTCCCCACCGCCATCACGTTTCAAAACACAGCGCCGTTCGGGAAGACGCGCTGGCCGCCGCAGCGTGATGAGGGCGCCGTCTACGATGGTCGCTCAATGAGAAAATTCTCGCGTTTGCGCTTGCGTCCACCGCCCCGATCCAATAGTTAAATCCCCACGATTTGCGCGGGGTCGTAGCTCAGTTGGTAGAGCGTCTCGTTCGCAATGAGAAGGTCGCAGGTTCGATCCCTGTCGGCTCCACCAAATCGCCAGCCCTCGTTGTTCCCAGGTCGCTTTCCTCGCATTGAGAACGTTCGTCATGGGAAATCCGCGCTCCCGTTGGTTCGGCTTCATTACGGGGAAACCCGCACCGAACGGGGCCTCCAGGCGCTTGTCCACACCCGGGGCGAGTCCCTAACGTGAAGGTCATCAGTTCCAGCATTCACCAGAACCAACGCCAATCCTACATTACAATGAAAACGATCCTCTGCAGCCTGGCCGTCGCGGGCGCGTCCGTTGCCGCACAGGCCCAAAACTTCATCGGAGTTCTCGATGCCGTTCAAGACGGCGGCGGCAATCGCACCGGCAGCGGCATCTTCTACCTCACGCTGTCGGAGAATGTGATGACGATCACGGGCACATTCGCCGGCCTCTCCGGTAACACCGTCAACGCCCACATTCACGGCCCGTCGCCCGCCGGGCAAAACTCCGGCGTCCTCTATGGCTTGTTCAACCAGATCACGCTGGATCCCGACACCAAGTCGGGCAGCATCAACACGACGGTTTCCCTGGTCAACAATCCGAACAACACCACGTTTGACATCGCCACGCAGGTGGATCAGCTCAACAGCGGCCTGTGGTATTTCAATGTCCACAGCTCGACTTTTGGCGGCGGAGAAATCCGTGGTCAGATCCTCGCCGTGCCGGAACCGTCGACGGTCGCGCTCGGCATCGCCGGGTTGATCGGCCTCGGCCTTTGGCAGATCCGGCGGCTCCGCTGAACCTCCCGTCGAACAAAAGCAAAAGGGGCGCATCCTTGCGGAATGCGCCCCTTGCCGTGGTGTTGAAAGTGATGGCTACGCCGCGCGGCGGCTGCCAAACAGGGAGCCCACAATCGATTTTCCCTCGACCTGCCCCTGCTTGACCTTCAGCTGTCCCAGCAGCGATTGGAGGCTGATGAACAGCTTGTGCCAGGCGTTCTCGACATTGCGCAGGGCGTTGTCGTTCATCTCGCTGAGGTAGCGGATGGAGGGCGCGCCGGCGATGAGCCCGTGAACATCCTCACGGCTGATCGGGCCGCAATCGATGGCGGACAAAATCAGCTCCAGCTCCTGGGTGATGACGCTCTTGATTTCGAGAAACTGGTTCTCGTCCTCCTGGGTGAATTTCTTGGTGCGCGCCATGTTCATGAAGGTGTTGAACATGGCGCGCACCAAGAAATTCAAGATAATTCTCCATGCGCGCGATCAGCTGCTCGACGTTGCTTTTGCTCATAAGGATTTTTGGATCTCTCCGGGTTAGGGGCTTTTTTTGCTCTTGATGGCGGATTGCTGCTCCATGCCCTGTGGCATCAGGAACACGATGGCGCCATCGCCAAGCTCGCGCGCCTGAAGTTTGAGGGCGGAATACTGAATCGTGATCTCGGACAACGGCATGTGCGCCCGCTTCGCCGCCCGGAATGACGCGAGGACCTGCTGGCCGATGGCATCACGATGCCCGGCCGGGAACGACTGTGGCAGGGTGGATGTGACGACGTCTCCGTTCTTGTCCAAGGTGAAACTGCCCGACGGCAGGTGGACAAGAGCCGGCTCGGTGGAACGGAATAAACGATCTAAGAGGCCCATTTGCTCAGAATGCTTTTGAAGGAATCACGCACATGATCAGCGGAAACGGCCGGGGGAAACCCGACGCAAAGCTCGTTGGCGCCACAGCGCGCCACCGCCACCTTGTGCTGCTGGCCGATTCCCATCACTTGCTGAAGTTCGCCAACGTGCAGCCGGTCTCCCAACGCGCGGAAATTTTCGATCGTTTCCTTTGTGAATTCCGCGATTGGCTTCGGGTTATCCAGTCCCCAGAACTCCTGGTTGCGCTGCTTGTCGGTGCCGACCGCGAGGACAAACTCCACGCCTTCCATTTGGGAAACATCCGCCAGCAACGCCGCCGCCCGATTGTTCTGAGGAGGCACTGGACCCGGCAGCCCCTCGGCATCCGCAGGCGCGGTTTCAATTGATGCCGCCTCGTCAATCGCCTGGGCGGTGTTCAGCAGCAAGCCCTGGTACGAGGTGAAGATGGTGCGGACGCGTGTCAGATCCGCCGGCAGGGTTTCGAAGCTTCCCGTCTTCCACGACAAAATGCGCTGGAAAGCCGGCTCGGAAGTAAGCCCCGGCAGTTCGGAATCGATCACCTCTCCGGACTGGATGAAAATTCGCCCCTCCGTCACCCCGTTGGTGATCTTCAGGACGCACGAGCTCTGGGAAAGACATTCCAATTGGATGATGTCAACCAGGCTCTTGCTTT
>JBDHQG010000375.1:0-4950 GCA_039806925.1 Limisphaerales bacterium | reverse complement strand
GGCTGAACGACGCCGAGCGAACGGCGGCGGAGCGTCGCGCATAACTTGCGGATGCGATCACGGATGGCTTTTGATCTCGGTAGTCGAACGAGCAATCCGTCAGCGAATTCGTTGCCCCGTTTGTCACGGTAGATACCGGGCACGATCACCTCGAGGGTGCCCGCAGCGTAAAGGGATTCAATGAAGGCGACGGCGCTCCGTTCCGAGCGAAAGCGCCCTATCGAGTGCGTCCGTTTTGCGGCGGCGCCACTGCTGAACCATGAGCGAGCCTCTTTCTGCCCCGGCTTCTCCAAAATGCCATCAACGAAGGTCCGATGGATTCGCCGCGTCGTCGCCTGTGATTTCTTCGGAAGTCGTACCGGCTTCTCCGCGTAGCGTGGAAGCGATTCGGCTTTTGCCGCGGCTTTGGCGTATCGGGCCGGCGTCACCTGTCTGCCGTTCAGGTAGAACCGCTCGGAGATGAGCGTCCCGTCGCGAAGCCAGATTCGGTTCCGACCGCAGAACTGCCCGCCGACGGTCGAAACCTCAATCTTGAGTTGCCCGTTGTCGTGCCATTCGCGCTGAACGCCGGTCCCGTCGCGCATCACGAATTCGCCGAGCAGCTTGCCCGCCTCGTCCCATTGGAGGCAGCGACCGTGGAGAAGACCGTTCTTGTAGTGCTGCTCGGTGGCGAGAATGCCATTGGGGTGCCAGGTCCGTGCGACCCCATGCCTGCGACCCCGTGTGACGGGCAACTTCTCGCGAAGTTGACCGTTGCGGAAGCGACTTTGTTGGACGGTGGCGATCACAGGCATCCGTTACTGCTCAAACCGCCCCCACCTTCCGAAAGCAATCCATTACCGATTCGTTCGACGGAGCACAACTCTGAGTTATGCACAAAAAATGTAAAGGGCGCGAACCCAACGCGCACCCACGAGAGGCACCGCGAAGCGCCTTTGAGAGAAGCACGCCAAGCCGCGCCCAATGGGGCGCGTGCTTCGGCGGCTCTCTCGTCCTTTAATGAAAGTTCGCGGTTTTCTCGTGGACCGAGCCGTTGCGACGCAAATTTAGTGTTCTGTAGTTATGTCATGTCGTTTGGGGCAGTTTCTGCCACCGATTCTATTCTTACCGGATCTAATCACCTGCGGCAACCAAGTCGTTGGGATCGGCGTTCAAAATCATTCTCGGCACCGTAGCTGAGCCTTGTCGTCACTAGGGCCTGCCCCAATCGTCCTATTACTTCTCGCGGTATCCATGATGCGAATTCCACATCGTGCCTGCCCGTATCGATTTCCAATTCGGTCATTCTCGTTGCACAAGAGAATTCCCGACTGACCGGAACACATGTCGGTTACGGCGAGTTAGCGGTTCGAGTGCGTGCCCGGCTTCAGTGGGATTTGAAGGAAACCAGGAAGCGTCTGATCCTCGGGCTTAGCGAATTCTTCCAGACCAAACTGGATGGCGCGCGGGTCGTCGCGGAGGCGGAAGGAGTTGAAGACTCGGTCCCACACGGACAGGAGCGAAGAGTAATTGGAATCCGTCTCTGGCAGCCAGCGCGAATGGTGAACCTTGTGCATCGCCGGTGTGACGATGAAGCAACGCAGCAGTTGGTCCACTCTGCGTGGCAGTCCGACGTTCGCGTGGTGAAATTGAATGACGGCCAGTAAGGCGGTTTCGTAGAGGACGATTTCCAATACATGGATTCCGAGCAGCAGAATCAGCGGAATGCGCAGGACGTTTGAGAAAAGGATTTCGCCGATGTGAAAGCGGCTGGCGGTGGTCACGTCCATGTGTGTGTCGGAATGGTGCGCGCGATGGAAGCGCCACAAGAACGGCAGCCGATGATTCAAGCGATGCCACCAATACGTCCAGAAGTCCAAAGCCAGCACCGCTACGAGCGCGTGCCACAGCGGCGGTGCGCTGGTCCAGTTTAACAAGCCGAAGTCGTTATGTGCGGCCCAATTTGCGGTCGCGGCCCATAAGCCAACGAACAAGAGCGCGGTCATTCCGCTGTTCAGCAGCGCAATGGTGATGTTACGCAGTCCGTGCCGGGTGCGTTGACGCGAATCGTTTCGGAACATGGGGAGGAACGGCGTCAGCGTTTCCCACCACAGCAACAAAAACAGAAGGATAGGCCCGGTGGCCCAACGCAGTGGTCGGGCGCGGGCCAATGCTTCGCTGCCGACATCGCCTGGGTCGGAGCGCAAGGCGGACGGCAACAATTTGCCCCACTTGCTGTCGTAGGGATGAACTTTGTGGACGGATTGTCCGTGTCCTTCCAGCGGGCGACCCTCGCTCGCCCAAACGAAGATCGAGCCTTCGAGATTGAAGACGTTGGTGTGTCCATCCTGCACGAGGCGTCTCACTGATTCGGCCGAGCGCCAGCCGATGGAGCAATACGCGACAACCGGTCTGCCTGAAGCAATCGCTTCTGGTCGAACTTCACGCACGGCATTCGGCAGATGACTGACGTTGAATTCGTCTTCGGTTCGCACGTCGAGCAGCACGGGCGCTTTGCGGTTGGTGTCGGATAACCAGTCAGCCAACTGCGCCGTGGAAATGAATCGCACATCGGAAAAACGCGCTCGCACCGTCCACTGCGCCAGCTTCAAACCAGCCTGCTGCGGCATCAAGCCAACCACCACCGCGAACGCGGCGAGCGCGAGAAATCCCGCGAACAGGATCACGAACCCGATTTGTCTTCGCGTCAGCATCGTTCAACTCCCCGCCGGAGAGCGGCGATAGAACCGCGCCAGCTTGTGCGGACACACGCCAAGGTGAAAGCCGGCAATCATCATCTTGTTGGTGAGCGTGGTTCTCACGACGCCCAAGCGTTTCCAGCGACGTCCCGACGTGATGGCGGCAGCGTCAGCAGTGACCACGCGACCGAGTTTGCGCAGGCGTTGGTTTAACTCATAATCCTCCATGATCGGCAGGTCGGCAAAGCCGCCGAGTTCCTCGAACATGGCCCGCCGCAGAAATTGCGTCTGGTCGCCATAGGGGTTCTGAAACCAACGCGAGCGCAAGTTGGTGGTCCATTCCACCAGCCAGCGACCGGGAAAACTTTCGGCGACGCGAAATCCAAATGAGCCGGCCACAACGCCTGGCATTCCCAACGTGTCGGTCACAACGCGCGTCCAGTTATCCGGCAACAGGGTGTCAGCGTGCAGAAAGAGAAGGACGTTGCCCGTCGCTTGAGCCGCACCGGCATTCATCTGCCGGGCGCGGCCGGGCTTCGAGTGAATCACAGTTGCGCCACAGTTCTGCGCGATTGCACAAGTCTCATCCGCGCTGCCGCCGTCCACGACGATGATTTCGTGGGGCGAACCTTTGCGCACGTTTTCAAGCGTCATGGCGATGTGCCCCGCTTCGTTCAACGCAGGGATGATGACGGAAACGCGGCTTAAATCCGTGTCATCAACTTCGACGAGTCGCTTCCAAGCAGCCACGTCCTCTGGGCGGTCGAGGTCGTCGAGCGGTAGAAGCAGCGCGGGCTTGCTGTCATTGCGCGAGAGGATTGCCAGCGACTGCGCGAGGACAGTTTCCGTTCCCCATGCGATGTCCAGAAACAGTTCCGGCACGAGCCTGGTCAAGCCAATGAGGTAGTAACCGCCGTCGGTCGCCGGGCCGAACACCACTGAACTTGTCTTCAACGATTCAAACGCGGCAGCAAGGATTTCAGGCGAGAGCGACGGACAATCGCTCCCGATGATAACGGTTGCCCGAGAACCCTCGCGGAAGCTGTCCGCGAACGCGCCAGCCATGCGCTGCCCGAGATCGCCTTCGCATTGCGGACGGCAGAGCCAGCCGTCACCGAGCCAGTGCTGCATCTCACTGGCATCGTCACCGGCAAAGCGGATTTCCAGTTCCACGTTTTGGGACTGACACAGAGCGTGGGCGGTTCGGAGCGAGCGAAGCACCAGACGCCGATGCAACGCCGCCGCGCCCTCCGCTCCAAGCGCTGGGATGAGGCGGGTCTTCACCTTCCCGGCGACGGGAAAGCGCGCGAACAGAATCAATCTGTGTCGTTGCTCGGCCACGGCTCAATCGTAGCGGTGTCACCGCTGCCAGGCGAGCCAGCGGTTCATCAGGTTCTTCACGAAGGGCGTCAACCGAGTGCGGTTGTAGAGGTCGCCGGTTTTGCGGATGGCTTCGGCTTGCGTCGGATACGGATGAATCGTTCCGCCGATGGTCTTGAGGCCGAGCTTGCCTTTCATCGCCAGCGTGAGTTCGCCAATCAACTCGCCCGCGTGCGTGGCGACCACGGTAGCACCGACAATTTCCTCCGTCCCTTTGCGAACATGGACGCGCACAAAGCCTTCGGTTTCACCATCGAGAATCGCGCGGTCAACTTTGCTCAACTCCTGCGTGAACGTGTCCACTTCGATGCCCTTCTCTTTGGCCTCCTTCTCGTAAAGACCGACATGGGCGATTTCCGGTGAAGTGTAAGTCGCCCACGGGATGATGAGCGAACTAGCTTTGGCGCGGCCTTTGAACAGCGCGTTCTGGATGACGATGCGCGCCATGAAATCCGCCGCGTGCGTGAACTGATACGGCGAACAGATGTCGCCGCAGGCGTAGATGCGCGGGTTGGTCGTCTGCAACCGGTCGTTGACCTTCACGCCCTTCTTGTCGAACTCAACGCCGACGGTTTCGAGGCCGAGACCTTCGACGTTCGGAGCGCGGCCCACGGCAACGAGCAGTTGATCCACCAACACGTCGTAACCTTTCCCGTGCGACTCAACTTGCAGACGAACGCCATTCGAGTCTTTGGCGAGTTTGAGGTCTTTGCACAGCAGAGGAGTTTCACGCCGTCATGCTCCATCGCGGCTTTGACGATGGCGGCGGCATCTTGGTCTTCGCGCGGCAGAATGCCGTGGGTGGCTTCGATCAAAAACACTTCCGAGCCAAAGCGCGCGAAGCTCTGCGCCATCTCGCACCCAATCGGGCCAGCACCGATGATGCCGAGGC
>JBDHQG010000374.1:0-4971 GCA_039806925.1 Limisphaerales bacterium | reverse complement strand
CGGCCATGTGGCGTTCGAGGTCGGCGAAGTTCACGGCGGCAAGACGAAGCTGGAGGAAGCGGTGTTGCCCTGCGGCATCGAGGCCGGGCTGGAGCCCCTGCTGGTGGTCATCAACGATCAGGAGTTCACGAAGACGGCGAACTGCTGGGGCGTGGACAACATGGGCAAAGGAACGAACTCGAACCGGATCGTGGTGCTTAGAAAACCGGGCTGAATGACCAATGACCAATGACGCAATGAACCGAAGATCGATACTCCAACAGTTCATTCATTGGATATTGGTCATTGCGTCATTGGTCATTCCTTCTTCGTGCTTCGGTCAATCGACCACCAACTCCCTCTCCTCGTCGCTCGCCGAGCTGACCAGGCCGGCGAAGAAAATTCCGTTCAAGACCGTGATCGAAGCGACGACGGGCCACCGCGTGCTCGATCTCGACACCAACAACGCGTCCCACGCGGAGCTGCAGTCGAAGCTGCTCAAGGCCGCGCGGCTCGCCGGCGAACGGGCGAACCGCGAAGGCATCGTCGCCGCGCGCCCGAACGAGGCGGGCAATTATCTCGAACCGTTCGTCCGCGCGGCGTTGAAGGAATGCGGCGTGGAGGCGCGCATTCCGCGAACCACGCAAAACCGCGCGCAGGTCGCAGGCTATCCGGACATCGAGATCACCGCGCCGACGCCGTGTTATCTCGAATTGAAGACCTACAATGCGAAGACGGCAAACACGACGCAGCGGAGCTTTTACTATTCGCCGAGCGCCACGCCGAAAGTGACGCGGGACGCGGTGCATCTGCTGCTGGGGTTCGAGCTGACGAAGATCGAACGCGACGGCAAGGCGGTCTTTGTCCCGACACACTGGAAACTGGTTTCGCTCTCGGCACTGGAGGTGGACTTGAAGTTCGAGTTCAACCAGAGCAATCGCGGCCTCTATGGCGACACGAACGCGACGTTGAGCGAAGGCACCTTGGACCTGGAGCGCAATTGACCCCAGCGTGCTGCCGGCGTCCCGCCGGCAGAATGAACGTGCCCAGGAAAATTCGGACCCGTACTGATGGAGCGAATCGGGCGCGATTGGAAGCCGCAAGCAACACCGGTGGAGGTATGGACTGCGGAAACAAGTTTCCGCTTTGGCTGCACGGTGAGCGAAGCCAAGCGCGCCGCATCGACGGAAGGTGCAGCCAAAGCGGAGTCCTGCCTCCGCAGTCCACACAATCCACCCTCCTCTGACCGCCGCTTCCGATCACACCCTTGCGAACCTCGAATCTGCCGGCGTCCCGCCGGCAGCACGCTGAAGTCACTCGACGGCACGCCTGGTTCTTCGATTTAATTCCCCGAATGCGTTCATGCGTTTTCATTTTCACGAGCTGGCTGGCCGCCATCGGCGCGGCTTCGGCCGGATCCGTGCAGACCACGGATGGCCGGCGTTTACAGGGCGACTTGCAGCTGGCCGCCGGCGGCATCGTCGTCGCTTCGAGCAATGCCACCGAAACCATCGCGCTCACGAACGTTCTCTCCGCCGAGTTCCTCACGCCGGAGTCCGGGCAGCCGGGCGGCGCGGGCTCGGGCAACGGCCTGCTCGGATTCTATTTCGCGAACACCAACCAGTCCGGCGCGCCGTTCGTGCGGCTCGATGAATCGATCCAGTTCCACTGGCCGGCCGGCGAAGCCGCGCCCGGCATCTCCGCCGCGAACTTCAGCGTCGTCTGGTCCGGCGAGGTGGAGGCTCCCGTCACCGGAGAATTTCGTTTCACCATCGCCGCGGACGACACCGCGACGCTTCACATGGCGGACAAGGTTGTCGCGTCCATCGCGCACGGCCGCGCGGGCGGCGAGGCCACGAGCGCGCCCGTGATGCTCGAAGCCGGAAAGCGCGTGCCGCTGAAGCTCGTCCTCGCGAACGCCTCCGGCGCGGCGCGGGCGCAGTTGCTGTGGAGCGGGCCGGGCATCACGAAACGTTTCGTGCCACGCAGCCGGCTTTACGCGAAGAGCCTGCTGCCCGGGCGCACGGCGGAAGTTTCCGGCACCATGGGGCTGGCCGGCACCTACTACGCGCGCGCGGATTTCTCCGGCGCGAGCCACACGCGAATCGATCCAACCGTGAACTTCGCGTGGACGGATCGCGATCCGGCGCCGGGCTTTGGCCGCACGAACCTGGCGGTTCGCTGGACCGGACAGGTGAAGGTCGATCACTCGGAGGAATACAGCTTCTATGTCACGGCGGACGAGCGCGTGCGCCTGTGGATCGACGGCCAGCCGCTCGTCAACCGCGCGGATCAGTCCTGGCTCTCGGAGAACAGGGGCAGCCTGCCGCTCGTGGCGGGCGAGCGCTATGATGTGCGGCTCGAATGCACCAGCACCAGCGGCGACGCCGTGGCGAAGCTGTGGTGGAGCAGCGGCTCGACCGCGAAGACGAACATTCCCGCGACGCATCTTTTCCCGTCCGCGCCGCCCGCGGGGTATTCCCTTCAATCCGGGCCGGACGCCAAATCGCCGCCCGGCATCTTGTTTCGGAACGGCACGTTCGTGGCGTGCGGCGTCGAGCGCGGCACCGAGACGTCGTTGCGTGCCACCGGCTGGTTGAAGTCCGCCCCGGTCACCACGCTCAACGTGGCGCGCATCGTCTTCCAGCCGCTCTCGAAGGGGATGGAATCGCGGATGCAATCCGCGCGTCCCGGCGTGTTGCTGGCGAAGGGGGATTTCGTGGATGGCGATTTCCGCGGATTCGACGGCCAGCGCGTGCGGCTGAACTCGATTCTCTTCGGCACGCGCCAATACGATGTCCGCAAGGAAGCCGTCGCCGTGGTCCTGCGCGAGGCGGGCTCGAATCCCGGACCGCTCGAAATCCGGCTGCGCGACGGCTCGGTGCTGAAGCCGGCTTCGATTCGATTGCAGCCAGGCGAACTTGCCGTGCAGGACACGGCGGCGGGCGCGCTAAAGATTCCCGCCAGTGATGTGGCAACGATTCAGCGGCGAAGCCCCGCCCGAAGTCGATAGACCCAACCGGCCTTCCCCGTAGGACGGGCTGGAAACCTGTCTTGATTGTCCCCTTCGATGCGGCTGAAAAACGAACCGCTTCTCGCGGCGCGATCCCCGCAGGGCCGGCGCATACGCCGCGAAACATCGCAATGATACCGGTGTCTGTTCTCATTAGCACCCGGCTTGAGCCGGGTGACCGGCGGCCGACGGTTTTGTCCAAGCCGCTTCAGCGGCTTTACCCTCCGAAAAGCTGTTGAAACAGCTCTTCCTTCGCCCGGCCCCAAACACCCGGCTGAAACCGGGTGCTCATGAGATGGGATCAATGCGTCAGCCCTGGCGATCCCCGAGACAGTCGTTGCCAAGCGTCAGGGGATTGCTACATTCGCGGCCAAGCTGAACATGAGTCTTCCAATATCGCCAAGCTATTCCCTCACGGGCGCCGAGCTCAGTTGGATTGCAGCCAGCTATTTCATTGGATGTTTCACGGCCGGCTACTACTGGACCCGCTGGAAGACCGGCCAGGACATCCGCGCGCTGGGCAGCGGCAACGTCGGCGCGCGCAACGTCGGGCGCGCGCTCGGGCGCGCCGGATTCGCCGTCACCCTGTTGCTCGACGCCGCGAAAGGCGCGCTCGCCGTCGCCGGCGCGTCGTGGTTCGCGCTGCGGCCGGAGGCCGTCGTAGCCTCGATTGTCGCCGTGGTGGTGGGACACAACTGGCCGGTTCAGCTGCGTTTCCAGGGCGGCAAAGGCATCGCCGTGTCACTCGGCGCGCTGCTCGCGTACGACCCGTTCATCGTGCTGGCGTTGCTGGCGGTGTTCATCCCGGTCATCGTCGTGCTGCGGAATTTCACCCTGAGCGGCATGATCGCCTTCGCGCTCGCGCCGTTGACCAGTTTTCTCTGCGGCGTCGAGAAGGTCGAGGTTGCGGCGGTCTCCATCCTCGCCATACTGGTGCTGCTGTCGCACCGGAAAAACATCCGCGAAGAGATTGCTCGAATCGGCGGCGGACGTGCGGTAAAGACAGCGCCAGCCGAAATCCAAAAAGGATCCCATGACGAAGACTGAATCCTCGTTGAAGTTCAAAATCGCCAGTGAAGACTGGGAGTTCGAGGCCATCCATCGCCTCAACTACAAAACCTTCGTCGAGGAAATCCCGCAGCACGAGCACAACCCCGAGCAACGGCTCGTGGACAAATTTCACGCCGAGAACACTTACGCCATCTGTCTCCAGGGCGACCGCCTCGTCGGCATGGTCACCGGACGCGGCGCGCGGCCCTTCTCGCTCGACAAGAAAGTGCCCGACCTCGACTCGCACCTGCCCGCCGGCCACAAGGTGCTCGAAGTCCGCCTGCTCTCCGTCGAGAAAGATTTCCGCAACGGCTTCGTCTTCTCGAAACTCGTCGGGCTGCTCGCGCAACACTTCAAGGACATGGGCTACGACCTCGCGATCATCTCCGGCACCACGCGCCAGGCCCGGCTCTACAAACACCTCGGCTTCGTGCCGTTCGGGCCGATTGTCGGCAGCGGCGAAGCGCAGTTCCAGCCGATGTATCTCACGCTCGAGAAATTCCTCCAGATGGCCAAGGCTCTCACGCCGCCGAACAGCGCCGTCGAAAAGATTCTCGCCTGCTACCTGCCCGGCCCCGTCGATGTGCATGAAGAAGTCCGCAAAGCCTTCGCGCGCGGTCCCGTCTCGCATCGCTCGGACGGCTTCATGGCGGATTTTCGCGCCACTCGCCGGATGCTGTGCGACCTCACCAAGGCGCGCAACGTCGAGATTCTGCTCGGCTCCGGCAGCCTCGCGAACGACGCCATCTGCGCGCAGCTCTCGTTGATCAAACAGCCCGGCCTCATCCTCAGCAACGGCGAGTTCGGCGACCGCCTGCTCGACCACGCCACGCGTCAGGGACTCGACTTCGAGGTCTATCAAATCGGCTGGGGCGACCCGCTCGACTACGCCGAGATCCGCCGCCGCCTCGATGCGAATCCCAAGCTCC
>JBDHQG010000373.1:0-4982 GCA_039806925.1 Limisphaerales bacterium | reverse complement strand
TTCGACGCCGCGTCCACCCTGTCCTCGGCGTCCGCGCTGATGTTTCTTGCGCCGGGATTGGTGGCCTTCTCCGTCGTGAACGTCCTCGCCCGCGCCTTCTACGCCCTCGGCGACATCAAGACGCCGATGTGGATCAGCATCTTCTGCCTCGCGACAAATCTCGTCATCACGCTGGCCGTCATCTGGAAGTTCAAACAGGCCGGCATGGGCTTCGCCAACACGCTCACCGCGCTGATGAACGTCAACCTGCTCCTCTACGCGCTCCGCAAAAAGCTCAAGACGCTGGACCTCGCGGAACTCAAGCGTCACCTCGCCGTCCTGACCGGCGCCGCCCTGGGGGCCGGGGCCGTCGCGTGGTACGCCGCCCATTGGTGGGCCGGAACCGTCGGCCACGCAAACTTTCTGGCCAAGGCCGGCGAAGTCTTCGTGCCGATGACCCTCGCCGCCGCGCTCTACTTCGGCATCAGCATCGCGTTCAAAACCGGCCACACCGACGACCTGCTCGGCATGGTGAAATCACGACAGCACCGCAGGAAGGCTTGACCGCGCGATTCAAACCTCACACGCAGTTCGAGCGTGCGGGAGGTTTCCCGCCCCGGCGGCTGGAGGGATGGAAAACTTTCCTAAACCGCCGGTTCCACCAGTGGCGGGCTAACGTAGCGGTGGCCGGCCATGACGGCGCGCAGGGCCGGGATGAGAAACCGTCCGCACGACGGCTTGAAGACGAACCCGTTCGCGCCACAGCGAAACGCCGCCGCCACGTAGGGTTCATCACCGTTCACGGACAGCACCACGATGCGTGTCGCCGGAAAGCTCAGCCGGACCCGGCGGATGACTTCCAGGCCGTTGAGCCCGGGCATCATCAAATCCGTCACCAGCAGGTCGGGCTGAAGCCGCTTCACCAGGCTCAGCGTGTCGAGGCCATTGGCGGATTCGCCGGCCACGAAGAGATCGGCCTGCTGGCACAGGATTCGCCTCACCGTGTTGCGGACGACGGAGTGATCGTCCGCCAGAATGAGGCTGACGCGCGCCATTCCCTCGCGCGGGATCGACGCGGGCTCCGCGTCAAGGTCCGCGCCGCCCAGCCTCCCGCCCCGACTTGCCGGGAGCCCCGCCGCGATGCGCGGATGATCTTCAGAACCGGCGCGGCAGGGACGGAACGCGGGAACAACCACCGGGAAACTGTATTTGGGGAAGAGCCGAAATGCGTTCATGAATGGCGCCAGATTTAATTGTCATGCGGTCAATCGCCGCCAGCCGAAGGACTGGTTGGCGGCATTAAACTCATGGTGTCCGAAGCTAAGACGCGCCGCCCTGCCCTGCCATACGTAACCGATGGTATTCGCCCCGGCCAACTCCGGTAATCGGGCGCGCACGGGAACTTCCGCGAGGAGGACGCAGAGGCCGCCAACAAGGAACATCACGCCGCAATGATCCCGCGCCGGATCGCGAACCGCACCAAATCCGTCTGCGAGCGCAGGCTCAGCTTGCGCATGAGATTCGCGCGATGCGTCTCCGCGGTGCGCGGGCTGATGAAGAGGGCCGATGCGATCTCCGCGCTGGTCTTGCCTTCCGCCGCAAGCTGGAACACCAGCCGCTCGCGATTCGTCAACGTCTCGTACACGTCGAGATCCGAGGCGCCGGGGTGCTCGACGTAGCCCGTCAACGCCCGTTCCGCAAGGGCCGGGCTCAGGTAACGCCGGCCGGCCGCCACCGTGCGGACCGCCTGCACAAGATCCACCGCCGTGCTGTCCTTCAGGACGTAGCCGGAGGCGCCGTTGCGCAGCGCTTCCATCACGTAAGGTTCGTCCGCGTGCATCGAGAGAATGATCACGCGCGTCGAGGGATGATCGCGCCGCAGCTGCCGGATGACTTCCAGCCCGTGCAGGCGAGGAATCATCAGGTCGAGCAACAGAATGCCCGGCTCCTTCTCCCCGACCAGCTTCACGGCCTCCAATCCATCCGCCGCCTCCCCGACGAGCTTGAAGTCGGGCTCCGCGGCGAGGACCAGCTTGAACCCCTGCCGCACGACATGATGATCCTCCGCCAGGGCAATGGTAATCATATGCCGCCTCCTGTTTCGATCTCGGCCAGCTCCCGGTCCTTCATCGGCAGTTCCACCGTCAGGCAGGTTCCCTGGCCGGGGCTGGACTCCAGGGTGAACTCGCCTCCCAACAATTCCACGCGCTCCCTCATTCCGGCGACGCCCGACGACGCGCGCTGCGTGAGCACCGACGCCACGTCGAAGCCCGCCCCCGCCTCCGCAATCTGCACACCGGCGCGACCGGCATTGACCCACAAGCGCACCGTCACATCCTTCACGCGCGCGTGCCGGGCCACGTTCGTCAACGCCTCCTGCACGATGCGGAAAATCGCCGTCTCCAGCGCCGGCTCCAGACGCTCCGGCAACGGGGTGTGGCGAAACTGCACGGCGATTCCCGTCTGTTTCTGGTAACGCTTCAAATGCCAGTCCAGCGCCGTGATGAGGCCGAGATCATCGAGCATCTGTGGACGGAGATTGATGGACAGTTGTCGCACGCGTTCGATGAGATCATTGATGAGCCCCAGGGCCTCGTCAAAGCTTTGCTGCTGCGCCGGCGTCTCCGGCCGCAGCGACGTTTCCAGCACCAGCTTCAGGCACGTCACCGTCTGACCCACCTCGTCATGCAGCTCGCGCGCGAGGAACCTTCGTTCCGCCTCCTGCACATCCACCAGCCGGAGCGACAACGCCTTCAACGCCGCGTTCGCCCGGGACAGCTCCTCGGTGCGTTCAGCCACCCGCTTCTCCAGCTCATCACGCGCCTGGCGCAGGGCCGATTCCGCGAGACGAATCCGCAACAACGCCTGCACGCGCGCCACCAGCTCGCGGTTCTCAATCGGTCGCGTGATGTAACCGTCCGCGCCGGCCTCCAGGCCCGTGACCTTGCTGTCCGCCGAAATTTCGATCGAGGACAGGAGCACGACGAACAGCTCGCCCGTCTCCGGCGACGCCTTGATCTTGCGGCACAGCTCGACGCCGTTGATGTCCGGAAGCATCACGTCCAGCAGGATTAAATCCGGCTGCCCGGCGCGCGCCTTTTCAAGACACTCGGAGCCGTTCTTGGCTTCGATGACGACATAGCCCTCCCACCGCAGCAGGTGCGCCATGGAGAACAGCACCATGGGATTGTCATCCACGATCAAAATTGTTGCGTTACGACTCATCTGACGATCTGTCCAGCCTGCTGGCGTAAACCCTCGATTCACCGGCCATGCGGCCATCGACAGGGACACTATGTTGCCCGCCTGCGCCGTGTGCAAGCCGCCAAAGGAGTGCGATTGAAAGTGGCGGGCATACAGATGGAGGTATGGAGTGCGGAAACATGTTTCCGCTTTGGCTGCACGGTGGGTGAATCCATGAGTGCCGGATGGACAGAAGGCGCAGCCAAAGCGGAGTCACCCAGAGCGGGCTTGTCTTTTGACTCACCACACCTACAGTGGCCTCATGAAGAAAGACGTCATTCCGGTCGAGATTCGCGGCATCCTGCCGGCGAACAGCGGATGCGCCATCTTCGTCGGCAATGACGAAAAAGTCTTCGTCATCCAGGTCGAGCACAACATGGGCGCCGTCATCGGCATGTTCCTGCGGGACACGCCGAAGGAACGCCCGCTGACGCATGACCTCATCGCCAGCATCTTCAAGGGCTTCAACGTCACGGTCGAGCGCGCCATCATCACGGACATCAAGAACGCCACCTATTACGCGCGGCTGATCCTCCAACAAGAAAACGAACTGGGCCGCAAGATCGTGGAGATCGATGCGCGCCCGAGCGACTGCCTTGCGCTGGTGGCGGCGCAAAAGCGCCCGCTCTTTGTCTCCACCTCGCTGTTCAACCAAGTCGAGGACATGTCCAAGTGGCTTGAGGAAATCAACGAGAACGGCGCCAGCGAGACCGAGTGATTCCCATGTCCCGGCCTGCTGATCCCTCCGCGCCGGTGTTCCTCGTTTACGGCGATGACGACTACGCCGTGAAACAGCGCGCCCGCCAGCTTTTCCAACAATGGTCCCAGGAGCTCGGCGGCATGGACCACGAGATCATCGACGCGCAGGTTTCCAATTCCGGCGACGCCCTCAAGGCGCTGGGCAAGCTCCGCGAGGCGCTGCAAACCCTTCCCTTCTTCGGCGGCGGCAAAGCCGTCTGGCTGCAGGGCTGCAATTTCCTCGGCATGGACCGCACCTCGCAGGCGTCCGCCGTCACGGAAACCGTGGGCGAGATCGCGCAGGAGCTGAAGGAGTTCAAGTGGCAGAATGTCCGGCTGCTCATCAGCGCCAGCGAAGTCGACAAGCGCCGCACGTTCTACAAGACCATCGAGAAGCTCGGCACCATCGAAAGCCACCTCGCGTGGTCGCTTGATGACAAGGACTGGGCCGGCCAGGCCGAGATGGCGACGCGCAAGGAGCTGCGTTCGCGCAAAAAGGACATCAGCGAGGAGGCGCTCGCGGAGCTCGTCCAGGCCGTCGGCCCGCACCGCCAGCAGCTCGCGAACGAGATCGAAAAGCTCTGCCTCTACGTCGGCGAACGCCCGGCCATCACCGGGGCCGACATCGACGCGATTGTTTCCCGCAACAAGCAGGCGCGCGCCTTCGCCCTGGCCGACGCCCTCGGCGACGGCGACCTGCCGCGCGTCCTGCGCACGCTCGACGGGGAGCTGTGGGAGATGAAGTTCGACAAGGACAAATCCGAGATCGGCCTGCTCTACGGCATCATCAGCAAAGTCCGCGCGATGGTGCTGATGAAGGAAGTCATGCGCGAAGGCTGGCTCAAGGCCGAGCGCGAATACTTCCGGTTCAAGACGCAGTTCGAGAATCTCCCGACCGACAAGCTGCCCGCGGACAAGAAATTCAACCCGCGCGCGCTGCATCCGTTCGTCGCGCACAAGGCGCTGCTGCAATGCGTCAACTACACGAGCGCCGAGCTCGTCCGCGCGATGGGATTGCTGCT
>JBDHQG010000372.1:0-4997 GCA_039806925.1 Limisphaerales bacterium | reverse complement strand
TCACGTTTGATGGCACCGACTACATGCAGCTGGTGGGCGAGCTGGGCGGGGCGGTCACGCCGCCGCCGGGCGGCCTGGTCGGCGGCGGGCCTTCCCGCACCATCGAGGTTTGGGCCTACAATCCGGCGATTGCCGATGAGGAAACCATGGTTTCCTGGGGCAAGCGCGGCGGTGGCGACGGCTCCAACATGTCCTTCAACTACGGTGCCAACGGAAGCTATGGAGCGGTAGGCCAATGGGGCAGTCCCGACATCGGCTGGGCGAATGAAGGCGGCGCGCCGGCTGCGAATGCCTGGCATCATCTGGTTTACACTTATGACGGGGCGACCCAGCGGGTTTACTCCGACGGTCTTCTCCTGAACGAGGAGGGTGTTTCGTTGAACACGCATCCGGACACGTCCATTCAGCTCGCGGCCCAGCTGGATGGAGACGGCACGACGGTTACGGGTGGCTTGCGTGGTTCATTGAGCATGGCCCGGGTGCGTATCCACGATGAAGCCCTGACGGCGGATCAAGTGAAGCAGAACTACGATGCGGAGAAGGCGGCTTTCTACACGCCGCCGGCGGCTTTGCCGCTGAGCGCCGCACCGGTGCATCGTTACTCGTTTAACGAGGCCGACGCGGCTGACGCCAACGGTCTGCCCATCACCGACTCCGTCGGCACTGCGCACGGCACGGTTCGCGGCGCGGGCACGCAATATCTTGGCAACCGGCTGGTCCTTGCCGGCGGCGGCAATGATGTGGCGGGTTACGGCGACCTGCCCAACGGCTTGCTCTCCGAGAACAGCGTCAACAATGGCGGCTCGGGCCAGGTCACGATGGAAGGCTGGGTTAAATCGACCGGCAGCCAGACGTGGGCCCGCGTCTTTGACATCGGTCGGGCCACGGCAGGAGAGGTGACGGCGCCGCAGGGTGGTGTCGGGCCTGGTCTTGACTATTTCTTCTACGGCGCGCAGGTGGGCGGCAACCGGAACCTTCATCGCGTGGAGGTGCGCAATGCCTATCCGACGACGGCTGGCGGCGTGTTCGTGGACACCTTGGGCGGCACGGTGCCCGGCGAAGACTATCATTTCGCGGTCACCTGGGATGAGGCCAGCGGCCAGATCCGCGTTTACGAAAATGGCAAGCTGCAGAACACGCTGACGGTTGCGACTCCGTTCAGCGACATTGATGACGTCAATGTGTGGCTCGGCCGTTCGATGTATGACGACCTGAACATGCAGGGTGAATTCGACGAGTTCCGCATTTACAACCGCGTGCTCAGCGCGGGCGAAGTCGTTGGCAACTTCAATGCCGGTCCCGGCGTCGTGAACCTTTCCGAAGCTCCGGTCACGTTCGTCAGCCAGCCGGTTTCGGCAACCCTCTATGAGAGTTTCCAGGCGACCTTCGAAGCCCTGGCTTCCGGTGCGCCGCCGCTCTCCTACCAATGGTATCGCGACGGCGTGGCGATTCCGGGCGCGACCACTTCCACCTATTTGCTGGTCACCAAGTCTTCGGACAACGGCGCGCATTTCTACTGCGTGGCGGCCAACACTCCCAACGGCGTTCCCACGGTCGTGACCAGCGAGGTCGCGACGGTGACGGTACGCACGCACGCGGCTCCGGTGCTCAAGAACCAGTACACGTTCAACCAGGCGGGCGTCACGATTGTGAGCGACGTGGTGGGCGGCAAGGACGGCACGGTGGTCGGCAACGGCACCTACGCGGACGGCAAGCTCTCGCTCGACGGCAGCTCGGCCTACGTGAATCTCCCGAACGATCTCGTGAAGGACTACAACAACATCACCATCGAGGCGTGGGTGCAGGATGACGGCAGCGCTGGCTGGGCGCGCATCTTCGACTTCGGCAACAGCTCGAATGGCGAGGACTTCCCGATCGGCGCGGCTGGTTCCGCCGGCACGCAATACATGTTCCTCTCCGCCCCGAGCGGCTTCGGCAACCTCCGTGGCGCCTACACCGTCTCCGGCGGCGGTGCCGGCGAGCAACTGATCGAATGGCTCGGCACCTCGTTGCCAGTCGGCCAGATGAAGCACGTCGTCTGGACCACCAGCGGCGAGGCCAAGGCCGGCCGCCTCTACGTCGATGGCGTTCAAGTCGCGGAAAACCGCAACGTCACCCTCACCCCGGCGGCGCTCGGCTCCACGTCCAACAACTGGCTCGGGCGCGCGCAATTCAACGACCCGCTCTTCCGCGGCCAGTTCGACGAGTTCCGCATCTGGGACAACTTCATGCTCCCGTCGCAGGTTGCCGCGAACTTCGCCGCCGGCCCGTCCACCGCTCCGGTGCAGCCGCGCCTGACGATTGTTCGCACGGGCGACAGCGTGACGGTCAGCTGGCCGGACTGGGCGAGCTTCGGGATTCTCGAGGAGAGCACGAACCTCAACGGCGGCTGGGTCACCGCCGATGCCCAACTCGTGCAGGAGAACGGCATGTTCAAGACCACGCTGCCGATTGGTTCCACGCCGAAATTCTTCCGGCTCGTTCCTTGATTCGCGCGGCGAACAAATCGTGCTGAGCCGAAATATCAGCCGATGAATGGAAACAAGTGAAACACAGGGCCGGGGTTCCCACCCCGGCCCTTTTTGCTTTCATTCGCCCACACGCAGTCCTCAGAAGCAGTAATCCGGAACGATGCGTTGAAAGTAAGACAGGCATCCTGCCTATCCCGGCCTGCAAGGCGGCGGGCAATGGACAAGGATGGTTCACTGAGTCAAACCGTCTGATGTGCGCGTTGGAAAACTTCGGGACAGGCTGGAAGCGCTGTCCTACGGGCGCGGCAGGCTTCAATGCGCAATTGTCCGATTGCAACACGACCAGTTGGCGCGTTCGTGTCCGGCACGGAGAAATGCCGGAGCGCAGCCGGACGGCTGCGCTCCCTGAATTTCCAACCGCATCAATGCGGCTTACGCGGCCGCCGCCGTGCTTGCGGTGGCGGTGGCGGGCTTGCTCAAAGTGCTTTCGCCGCCGGCATTGATGGCGCTGGCATACACGAGGTACGCCTGTCCCGCAGCCAGCCCGCTGAGGATGAACAGCGGATCGGTGGCGTTGCCCGCGTGGATCGGTTCAGGGTCGAGGATGGGCCGCTGGTAGTAGAACCGGTAGGTGGTGGCGGTGGGGGAAGCCTCGCACGTCACCTGCAACTGGCCGGGCAGCGTGGGTACAGCCGCCACGTTTTGCGGCGCGGCGGGCACGCTCGCGGCCCCCGGCATGTTCAGGCCGAAATCGCGCCAGCGCGCGTCCAGCGGAGTCAGCCGCTGCTCCAGCTCCTTGATCAGCCCGCGAATGCGCTTCTCCATTTCCTTCACGCTGGCGTCGCGCGCCTGCCGGTCCAGGGTGCAGGCCGCCACCTGCGCGTCCACTTGTTTCCGGGCGGAGGTGAGATGCCCCAGCAACGTTTTGGCGCGTGCCGCCGTCACCTGCAGCTCGGCGTTTTGATGAGCCGGATTGGCCGTGAAATAGCTCTCCAGCGCGGCCAGTAGCGCGACGAGCGCCGCCTCATCCCGCGGCAGCGCCAGCGAGGTGATGAACCCGGTGGGACGCCATGCCGCGCTGTGCGTGGTGCCGAGGTAGAACTCAAGGACGTTGCGGGCCTGCCCGCAAAACGTGCGGCCCTCCCTGTCCGCGGCGTCCAGCGCGGCCCGCAGAGCCGGGGAATTGCCGCACCCGGTCTGGTACGTGCCTTGCGCGGCCAGCAGCGCCACGCGATCATCGTCGATGGCGGTGGAGGTGTTGATGAGCAGTGGAATGCCCGCGCCATGAGTGACGGCCCCGTTGAAGCACCGCTGGCTCAGCAATATCAGCCCGGCGTACGTGGAGGGTATGGGATTCTTGGCCATGATAGTTTCTCTTGTTGTTTATTTCCGTTTCTTCAGTCGGCCCCTTGCGCTTTCACGGCGGGCCTGCCGTGCTCTTCGGCTGATCTCCGCCCGGCCTTGAGCAAAAAGTAAAAATTTATTTCCCGGCCGGTGAATGGGAGAGGGCTTCCGCCATCCAACGATTTGCAGCCCAGAACCTTCCTGCCAGAAAGGTCGTGAAATCCGCTCTGCAATCCTCCTCCAACAGAAATGTCCCGGTAAAATCAGACTGCTTTTGCCTCCCCGCAGAAATTTCCCGCCTGTTGCACGCGGTACTTTGTGCCAAACAATAATTTCCCGAGAGAAACAGGGCGATTTTATCTCCCCACAGAAATTTCCCGCCCATTGCACGCGGTATTTGATGCCAGACAAAAATTTCCCCGAAAAAACACGCCGATTCCATCGACCATTTCCGGAGGATGGATGTTGACGTTCGTCGGCTCCTCTCCCCGCGAAATTTCAGGCACAACTCATGGAAGGAATGCGGACGCATCGGAAACCCCCGCCTTGGAATCAGTCGTTTTGACCAATCCTCAGACATCCGCCACCAGATCCCGCACGCGCCCGGGGTGCATCGAGGGTATGTTGCCCAAACGAGCCGGAGTGCGTCCGTCCTCGGGCGCAGCAATGTTCGGCCACCAAAACACTTGAAATCCAGTGAAGCTGTCATCCGCTCTCATGTTTCGACGTCCGGAGCGCGGATTTGTAATCCGCCGCACGTCTGGCCTCGCGAAAAAACCAATGTATTCGGACCTCTTCCATCCGCGTTGAGCGCGCTGCGGCTTGCAAACCCGCGCTCCAATTTTTCGGCAACACACCCTCAAGGGCCTGTTGCTCCAATGCCGTCACAACGTCGGACCGCGAGCCGTCCCGGCTCGCAGTGCGTGGCCCGGACGGCGACTCTTGAAGCTTCCACGATGCCGGTGCGCTTCACCCGCTGCGACCGGGGACCGGTCGCGGTCCGGGTGTTTGGGCAACACGCCCTCCAGATGCGCCCCGCCAAGCCATCGCCCGAGAAAATCCCTTGCCTCAACATCAAATCTCCGATAGCTCTTGGCCTGTCGGGAAAAAACACCATGTAACCAAAAACCAACCATTCACTTTGCGTAGCTTTGGCTACGGTCTCATCTGAAAACCGGCAGT
>JBDHQG010000371.1:0-5001 GCA_039806925.1 Limisphaerales bacterium | reverse complement strand
ATCCGAACGACGCGCTGCGAGCCGGGACGGCTCGCGGTCCACCTTTCTCGCCCCGCAACCGCCTACGCCATCTCCAGCCCGCGCATCGCGCCGGTCGAGGAGGCAAACCTGTCCGTCTCCAGGCCCAGGCGTTGCAGCATCGAGACAAAGAGATTCGGCAGCGGATAATTGTGCTGCGTGTCGAACGCGAGGTGCTGGCCGTGCTGGAACCCGCCGCCCGCGAAGATCGTCGGCATGTTCGTCGTGACGTGCGTGTTCGCGTTGCCGAGGTTTGACCCGTAGAGAATCATCGTGCGATCCAGCAACGTGTCGCCGTCCTCCTTCACCGCCTGCAATTCGCTGAACAGCCCGGCCAGCAGCTTCATGTGCCACTCGTCAATGTTCTTCAACTGCGCCAGCTTCTCCTTCGATTTGCCGTGATGCGAGAGGTTATGATACCCGTCACTCGTCTTCACCTCGCCGAACTCGATGGCCGGCGAGTTCACGCTGTCCAGCAGCAGTGACACCGAGCGCGTGGAATCCGTCTCAAAGGCCAGCCGTGCCATGTCATACATCAGCTTCACCTTGTCCATGTAGGCTTTGGGGTCCGCCGGATCGAGCGGCACCGGCGCGCTGACCGTGGGCTTCGGACGATCCTCCCATTCGCGTGACATCTGCATCCGCTGCTCCAGATCGCGCACGCTGGTGAAGTATTGATCCAGCCGGTCGCGATCCCGCGCGCCGACCTTGCGCTGCAAATCCTTCGCCTGCCCGGCGACCGCATCCAGAATGCTCTGGCCAGTCTCCAACTTGCGCACCTGCGCTTCGGTTTCGGCCTTCGTACCCTGGAGGAACATGCGGGCGAAGACATCCGCCGACTTCTCTTCGCACGGAATCAGCACGCCCGAGCCGGTCCACGAAAGCGAACGGATGCCCTGCTGGACATTCACGCCCAGCGTGAGCGACGGGAACCGCGTGAGATGCCCGATGCGCTCCGAAATGTATTGGTCGAGCGAAATGGTGTTCTTGAACCCCGCGCTGCCCGGATGCGGCGCCGCCGTGAGAAAGCAATTGTCCGCCGGATGCCCGCCATCGACTTCTGGATGCGACACGCCGCTGAACACCGTGAACTGGTTTTGATGCGCCTTGAGCAGTTCGAGATAGGGCGACAACGCGTAGCGGCGACCGGCGCCTTTCGGGAAGAAATGTTCCGGCAGCAGGCCGAGATTGTTGCAGATGCCGAAGAACCGGCGCGGCTTTCCGCCCGGCGTCGCCGCCGCACCCTTGAGCGCCGACTTCACCACCCCCGCGAACGCCGGCGTCATCGCGTCCAGCAACGGCAGCGACAGGGCGATGCCCGCACCGCGAAGGAAGTTACGCCTGGAAAGCGCAGGCCGGGTCGAAACGAAAGGGGCGTTCATAGGCTGTTCAGGTTTGTCGCTCCATTATGGACGGCGGGCAAGCCCCATTTGTTGAGGAAAACTTCCCCCGGGCGCACGCCGGCCCGGAGGATTTGCGCGTCCGCCTCAGAACCTCATCGTCCTGCCGGCGCGAACGAAATGTTTCCCAGCACCGCGGCCTGGACGGACGGCGGTCCATCCACTGGGACGAACGGTCCAAAGTGCTGGTCATTCGCGAGCGTGAAAACCGTCGAGGCGTCGCGCGCCAGCTTCGCGGGCGGCGTGAAGGCGGATGGATAACGCGCGCCGCGGCTCACGCGAACGTCATCCACGTAACCGCGCCAGTAGATGAGCGGGTAGGAGAAATTGTAGGTGTTGAACGCGCCGTTCGGACGCGCGCCGACGAAGATGGATTTATCGGAACTCAAGCGCGCGCCAGCCACATTCGTGGACGCCACCGCGTGGCCATCGACATAAAGCGTCACGCGCTGGCCGTCATAGACGCCGGCGAGGTGCGTCCACAGACCGTAAGGCAGGCGATCCTTCGCCCGGATGGCGATGGCCGGTTTCAAATCCGAGACACGGCGATCCGTCACCGTGTGCGCGTCCGTCTGCACGCGGAACTGCGGCGTGCCGGCGACTTCCAGGCTGAAGCCGCCAATTTTGATGTTCGACACGAGGGCGCCGTTGGTGTCGCCGGCGGACTTCACCCAGGCCTCGATCGTGAACGGGCCGTCGGGCAGGTCGAGCTGGTTGCGGGCGATTTCAAGGCACGCATTGGTGCCATTGAGCACAAGGCACTGGTTCGTCTTCACCGCGGGCCAGCCGGCGGCGGGCGGTTGCAAAAGCGACGGCGCGCGAATGCTGCGGGCAGGCAACGCAAGGCGCGCCTCGGGCGTGAGCACGTCGAAGCGCAGCTCGAACTCCGGCGCCTCGAAGCCATCGAGCTTGTTGGTGGATTCACGCGCGCAGAGGAACTCGAAGACCTTTCCCTCCTCCGGCTCCAGCCGCGCGTGCCGGTGATCCGGCGCGAGCATCCAGGTCTTGTCCGCCTTCGGCAGCAGCGTCACCTCGATGGGCAGCGCGCACGGATTTGTCACGGCCAGCCGGCATGCGGCGCTGGCGGAACCGTCCAGCTTCACGGCGATGGGTGGCGAAATGAATTCCTGCAGCAGGTACCTCGCGGCCTCGACTTCGAGATGACGCTGCGGCGTGAACTGGCGCGGATCGAAGACGCCACCGACCGGCACCGACGCCATCGAGAAGCCGTTGCTGCGGACGGTGACGACGTTGAACTGGTGCAGCAGCCCGTAGTATTCGTACTGCATTCCCGGCGTGAGCGAGCCGCCCGTGGTCGCGAGCGCGTAGTAGCCGATGCCGTCGCGCACGCCGTCGTAGCGCATCTGGTGGATGTGCCCCGCGAGCACCGCGCGGACGTTGCCGTTCTTGACGAGGAGCTGGTGGACTTCGTCCCAGTTGCTGCCGGGGTAACGCTCTCCCCACCAGAAGGGATGGTGCAGAAACACGAAGACATGCTGGAGCCGCTTCATCTTCTCCAGCTCGGTGGCGATCCAGTTCAGCTGCGTCCTGCTAATCTGCTGCTGCTCGCGATCTCCGAAATTCCGCTCGCGCCCGTCGGGATTGCCCTCGTCGGAAAAGAGCACGAGGAACCCGGTGTTCTTGTGCTCGAACCAATACCAAAGCGGCCCGAAATGTTTCTCGTAACTCTCCTCGTGTTCGCGTGCGGGCTTGAGCTCGAGATTCTTCGCGTCCTTGCGCCGCCAGTAGATGTCGTGATTTCCGGCGACGGGAAACCACGGCATCTTCAGCTTGCCCATCGTGGACTGAAACTCCTCCATCTGCTTCATCCATTCGCTCGTCTGGTTGTAGCCGTTCACCAGATCGCCCACGGTCATCACGAGATCGGGATCGAGCAGGTTTGAATCCTCCACTGCCTGCGCAAGAATCTTGATTCCCTCCGCCGGCCCGCCGGTGCGGTCGCCGAACACGATGAAATGAAACGAATCATCGTCCTTGGGCAAAGGAAGAATCTTCGGCGAAGTGCGCGAGGTATGAATGTGCGGCGGCTCGGCGGCCATCGACGGAATGAGGGCGGGCAGATGAAGTGCGAGGACGAGAAAGCAATGGTGACGATTCACACCCGGAAGGTGCTGAAGAGCCGCGCAACCGACAAGCCCGAAGAGGTAAAGGCTTCGTCTCGATTGCAACGTGCTGCCGGCATCCTGCCGGAAGCATGTTGTTGTCGTTTGTCGCCGTCACTTGTTCCGAAACAGATCGCTTTGCACGAGTTCGTGAATGAGGCTGCGCACGCCGTAGTGACTGGAGCCGGCGCGTTCGAGCAATTCCTCGATCCGCGCTCGGTCGGCGAAGCCCACGGGCGCGCCCGTCGCATACACCGCGAGTTGGCGCGCGAGGTTGCGGGCGATTTGTTTCTCGTCGGAGAGCAGCAGTTGTTTGAACTCGCGGATGTCGCCGAACTTCCGTCCATCGGGCAAATGACCGCTCGCGTCAACCGGCAGCGCCCAGCGGAAGGAAAGTTTCTGGCCGCTCTTGGCGATGCCCCGGGCCGGCTCGCCGTCCGCCTCGGATCGATACCGCTCGCGCCAGCCGCCCATCACATCGAAGCTCTCCAGCGCAAAGCCGGGCGGATCAATCTTTACATGACACACGGCGCAGGACTCGACGTTGCGATGCTTGTCGAGCTGCTGGCGGATGGTCGTCGCGCCACGGATGTCCGGCTCCACGGCGGAAACCGTGGGCGGCGGCGGTGGCGGTCTCTGGCCGAGGATGCGCTCCAAAATCCAGACTCCGCGCAGCACGGGCGACGTCGTCGTGCCGTTGGCGGTGACCTTGAGCACGCTGGCCTGGGTCATCAACCCGCCGCGCACGCTGTCTTTCGGGAGCTTCGTTTTCTTCAACGCCACGCCCTGCACCGCGGGCAAGCCGTAGTGCGCCGCGAGTTTTTCGTTCAACATCGCAAAGTCCGACGCGATCAGGTTTCGCGCGGGCAAATCGTCGCGCAGCAGTTCGGTGAAAAAGGCGCGCGTCTCGGCCAGCGCGGACTCGGTGAGCAGATCGTCGAGGTAATAATCGGCGTAGAGCTCGGCGTCGGGCGCCGTCGCCTGCATCTTGCGAAGATCGAGCCAGTAATCGAGGAACGCCTCGACGAACTGTTGCGACTTCGGGCTCGTCAGCAACCGCTCCGTTTGCGCGCGCAACACTTCCGGCCGACGCAACTCGCCGCGATCCGCGCAACGGCGCAGCTCGGCATCCGGCGACGAGTTCCAGAGAAAGAACGACAGCCGCGCGGCCAGCGCGTGGTCGTCGAGACGTCCGGGCTTTTCGACGAGGCTGATGAATTCCGGCGAGCAGAGCACGGCGGTGTAGCCCGCGATCATCGCGTCCGTGAAGCTGTTCCCCTTCTCCAACGCGGTGCGCACGACGGGCAGGAAGCGCTTCACCTCGGTGTTGCCGACCGGACGGCGATACGCTTCACGCACGAAATTCTTCAGCAGACGTTCCGCATCGGTCAACGGCTTTTGCGAAATGACTTCGACGCCAGATGGCGGGGCAAAGCGGCGTTCGCCGAAACGGTTTGTCG